>CALLPU010000244.1 GCA_938016235.1 uncultured Granulosicoccus sp.
TCATAGCGCTCTCTTTCCATCAACGCATACCAACGCCTGCTGAGCGCATCGGCGGGTGCATGCAACCGATGCACGGCCTGGTCATGATGGGCTTTCTTCAACGCGATGGCATCACTGACTCCCCGCTTGTGTAAAACAGACAGGGCGCTATTCTGCTGCTCAGTCATCTGCAGATCAGCATGACCGGACAAACTGCGTGCACACGCAACCGAGGCGCTGTCAGACAGCGCTACTGTCGCCTTACCCGCACGGGGGTTTGCCGACTTACTGATGCGTTCGTTTCCCACAGAGGTATGCGTGTATCCTTTGCAACTGTCAATATTACTGCGTAACCATAGCTTCCCATGTCCGACCTTCCAGCTGCACAACGCAACGCACTCGAAGCCTGGGCCGATGATGCGATAGCCGCCGGCTGGCTTTCGGAGCGCGACAAAAAGGCACTGCAGCAAACACAGATCGCGTCACCAGCACAACTGTTCGAGACGAGCGATCGACCCCTGGTTGTCGGATTCTTCGGTGGAACCGGCGTTGGCAAGAGCACGTTACTCAACCGTTTTGCCGGAGAGGTGGTTGCTCATGCCAGCGTGGAGAGACCCACTTCTCGCGCCATAACCGTGTACGTGCACCGCTCGGTTTCGGTTGACAGGCTGCCAGAGAGTTTCCCGATGCGCAAAATGCGAACCGCGTTACACAATAACGATGCGTATCGCCATGTACTGTTCATCGACATGCCAGACTTTGACAGCGTGGAGTCGGCTAACCGCGACCTGGTGGATATCTGGCTCCCGCATCTGGATATTGTCTTGTATGTTGTCAGCCCGGAACGCTATCGCGACGACCAGGGCTGGCGTCTGCTGCTCAAACACGGCAGCCAGCACGCCTGGATGTTCATCATGAACCACTGGGACCGCGGTGAACCTGAGCAACTGGAGGACTTTCGCGAACAACTCTCAGCGGCAGGCTTACGCGAACCCCTGCTATACCGCACCGACTCCTCCGGTAGCAGCGGGCAAAGCACTGATGATTTCGATGATCTGCAACTGGCTATAAAGAAGAACGCCGATGAATCGATCATTCGTTCATTGGGCGAGCTGGGCATCCTTTCTCGACTGAAAGCGCAGAAGGATATCGGTGATCAGTGGGTAACCCGGATCGGCACGGATGAAACACTGACATTGCTGGCTGAACGGTGGTCCGAATTCTGGAACGATGAGTCGCGCGAGCTTACGCAGTCACTACAAGGCAAGGCGCAGCGCCAGGCTGCT
Source organism: uncultured Granulosicoccus sp. (assembly GCA_938016235.1). GTDB lineage: Bacteria > Pseudomonadota > Gammaproteobacteria > Granulosicoccales > Granulosicoccaceae > Granulosicoccus. The sequence goes on from CALLPU010000244.1 coordinate 1,266, forward strand.
GGCTATGCGCAACGCGATGTGTCCTGGTTCGAAAAATGGCGCGGTAGCGCCGCCAATACGACGCCCGTTACAAACACGCAACTCACACTGATCGATGAATCGGTACTCACGCGGATAGACAATAAGCTGGCAGATTTTCTGAATCAGCAATCGCAATCCTTACAGTTACCGGTTGTCGCCATGAAGCAAACCCTGGCAGAACCCTACGCGCGTGCCAGACGAGATGTCAGCGGCACCGTTGATGACGCTGTGAATACATCCCTGGCGCTACCCGGCAACCGGGCACAGCGTTTTGTGCACAGAGGCCTGGGCCTGCTGTGTGTGATTCTGCCGCTGGGTGCGATGGGCTGGATCGCGTTCCGAGTGGTCAAAGGGTTCAGCGAAGGCGGCAGTAATCCTGCCGCTTATCTGGGCAGCAACTTTGCTGTCAACGGCGCGCTGCTACTGGCACTTTCCTGGTTGATACCGGCATTCCTGCAACGCAAGACACGCCCTTCCATGGAAAAGGCGGCCCTGCGCGGACTCTTGCAGGGATTGGACGCTGGCCTGGCCAACGTTGCCACCGCGGTAGGCACCGGCATAACCAACCTGCAGCGCGACGCTGATGCACTGCACGGCCAGTACCGGAAACTATGGACAGCGCTCGCCTCGCCGGATACGGCCGGATTGCCCGACCCGGTGAAACGCATGCTGGTGGATGAACTGACCCAGCCCGTTCAACGAGTACTGGATGTGCGCGCCAACACCCACAACTCGACCGATAACGCCCCGGTGTCGTAGAGTTCGGTGGCGAACTCGCGCGCGGTTGCGCCAGTGGTGAGCACGTCATCAACAATGGCGATACGCTTGCCGCAGACCCTGTCTGCAGCTCTGAACGCCCCGAGGATATGTTGCTGACGCTCGGCTCGGCTCAATCCAGCCAGCGACCCTGTTTCGGCAATGCGCTCTGCAGCATCGGGCCAATGTGGCACGCCCAGTTCGCTGGCACACCAGCGTGCGATATCCGCTGCCTGATTGAACCCGCGCTTGCGTGCCCTGGCACGCGACAATGGTACCGACACCAGCACGTCTGGCAGTACTCCCTCGGCAGGAACCGCAGCACACAACAAGCTGCCCAGCACACGCGCGTACACCCGTCGGTCGTGATATTTGAGCTGATGAATGATCTTGTCGAGCGGAAATGCGTAGCGGTACGGCGCGACGATGCGGGTAAACGGGCTACGTCGCTGCGCACAACTTGCGCAGATTTCACTCCGACCTTCGATTCCACAGGCAAGACAGAGGCTGGTTACGCGCCCCGCTCTGTCGGTGTGCGTGATGCGCTGCAACTGACTTTCGCAGCCGTCACAAAGATCGCGACACGACGTACTGGATCGCCTGCAAAAAACGCAGTAGGAGCCAATTTTCAGTCGGTTTAGCGAAAAATCATACAAATCCTGCCATTCGACTCGGTAAAAACGCATCAGCAAGTATCCTTTTGCCTCTGGAACGTTGTTGATAGCCTACACTCTTGGGTGAGTCTTGGTGAGGCCAGCTCTTGCTTGTTGTTTTTTTCACACATGAAAACCGTGGAAAAAGTTTACAATCAGGGTATTTGCCGCTATACAAGACAAAAATACAACAAGTTTGCGGGGTTGCTTGTCACTCGCATCTGGCGAGCTTGTTGATGTTGTCTAGCAGTGTCGGTGCCGGGCCTGACCCCTACAGACGTCCAGACGTCTGCAGAGCAGGATTGTGCATCGGTCAAATTCAGTTTTTCGTTTACTTATTTACATGTCTACTAGTGGGAGCTAGCTATGAATAGAAACATCGGTACCCTCAGTTCCATTGCGGCCTTGCTTTTGGGCAGCAGTGTTGTTTTTGCACACGAAGTGGCGCTGGACGGCACAATCGAAATTCCGTCGGGTACTCCCGGCTACGTCAATGCTGGTGGCAACGCCATTCGCACAGGTGGTGGCGATTGCCTGAAGCTGGGCAGCTTCAGCGAAGAAACTCAGGTTAATGCGTGTGAAGGTATCGAGGACGAGCCAGAAGAAGTTGCTGAAGAAGCGCCAGCACCGGAACCTGCTCCAGCGCCAGAGCCTGTCAAGAAAGAGCCTATCGTAACGACGGCTACTCTGGGCGGCGAAGCATTGTTCGACAACAACTCTGCCGAGCTGAATCAGGCCAGTGAACAGGCGATGGCTGATCTTGTCTCACAACTGGAGAAGTTCCAGGAAATCAGCTCCATCGAAGTGGTCGGTCACACCGATTCCACCGGTGAGGCGAGCTACAACCAGGGCCTGTCTGAGCAACGTGCCGCAGCGGTTGAGGCATTCCTGAGCGCTGCGTACCCCAACGTGCCAGTCTCCAGCAGCGGCATGGGCGAAAACAGCCCGGTTGCTACCAACTCGACTCGCGAAGGTCGTCAGCTGAACCGTCGCGTAGAAGTGCAGGTAACCGCTAAAAGCATTACCGAGTAAGACCCCGCCGGGAGGGTCGGTTCCAGACCCTCCCGACGCTTGACCCCGAGTGATCATTGCTCTAGAAACTAAGCCGCGACACTCTACAAACCACCACATCGCACACGACTTCCACCACGGAGATTTACTATGAACACTCGTACCATTCTTGCGCTGGGTGCTTGCCTGTCGCTTGTTTCAATCGGCGCATCTGCTCAAACCAAAGTTGAAGGTGACGTTGAAGCCTCAGGCGACGGTTACGTCGGTGCTGGTGGCATGGTCATCAAGACTGGCCTGGATGAATGCCTGCAAACCGGCACTTTTTCCGACGACAACATCATCAACGTCTGTGAAGGCATTGAAGAAGAAGTAGCAGAGGCTGCTGAAGAGGAAGTCAAGACAGAAGTTGCCGAAGCTCCAGAAGCACCTGCAGCTGTACAGACCAGCAAAATCGACACACGAGAATTCAGTGAGCAAACGTTGTTTGACACTGACTCAGCTGCTTTGAATGGTTCGGGTCAGGCTGTCATGAACAGCTTGTTCAGCGCACTGGCCGAATACAAAGGCATCACGGGCATCTCCGTCACCGGGCATACAGATAGCCGCGGTTCGGAAGACTACAACCAGGCACTGTCTGAGCGTCGTGCTCAAACGGTCGCCGACGAAATCAGCGCCAAGTACCCGGACGCCAGCATGAATGTGCAAGGCATGGGTGAAGCGTCGCCCGTTGCCAGCAACGATACTGCTGAAGGACGCCAGTTGAACCGTCGGGTGGACATTGAAATCACAGCCACTCGCATGACTTTCAACTAGTCAGGCAAGACCTGACAATTACGCACCGGGCACTCTTCGCTCGGTGTGTAGCAGGATCAGATACGGCCAGCTTTTGCTGGCCGTTTTCTATTGCGGGATCAGTGTATGGTTCTTCGGCACTGGCTCAATGCCCAGCAACAACCCCGCTTGATCGAGTGGTGTTCGGCCTATTTCTTCTTGCCCGGGATCACAACGTCGGCCGCTGTCCCGACCACATCAGTTGCGATATCCACTGTACCGACAACAATGTCGGTAGCCACACCCACTGCCGTTCCGACAATACAACCAGAGCATGACATGCTCAGCGCTGCGATAAGAGTAAGTCTTGTCATCATGGGCAAACTGCCTTCTGGATCCACCGATGCGACCCTTATCGGCCACACCGATGACGCACAACAGGACTCAGTTCACATCTGGAGACAATAACGCGTTCACAAAATGGATGATACCGTTACCGACCACGCGGTCACGCCCGACAATGGTCGCGCCACCCACCGTCAGCCCTGAATCCGAGCGCAACACCTGTACTTCTCCGAGGCTCATCATCAGAGGACCATCCAGCATGTCCTCTGTACCCAGTGTTCCCGAATACAGATGCTGCTGTACGAGCTCCATCGAGGCAGTAGCATCGAGAACGGAAAGGTCCACATTTTCAAAGGCAGTATCGGAAGGAGCGAACAAGGTCCAGCCCTGTCCATCGTTGTCACCCTGAAGCGATTCAGTGAGCCCGGCCTGCTCTATCAACAACAACAACGTGGAGTAATCCGAACGTCGCAACAATGTGGTGGCGATATCTTCACTGGTGGGTGGAGGGATATTGGTGTTCGGATCGGCAGGCCGTATAGGCGGCGTCAGCACACTGCCAATAATATGCGCGATACCATTACTGGCAGCAAGATCGGGCGTCTCAATGACCGCACCGTTTATTTGCAACTGGCCATCCGCATTGATCGTAACTGCGGCTGGCAAGTCATTCGCCATACTCAACGCGAGCCCGTCGATGCTACGCAGCAGCATGGAGTCTATGGCTCTATCGGCGACAGCATGATAGGTAAGTCGATCACTGAGCTCTTCAGCATTCAAAGCACTGAGCGAATCTGGACCGACAGCGGTATCGAGCTCTGCAAATGCGTCGTCTGTGGGCGCAAAAATGGTGAGTGGACTATCCGAGCGCAGCGTCTCACTCAGCCCGGCTTGCTCAACCAGTGCCAGCAGACGGGTAAATGTACCCGAGGCCGATAACACGTCATACAGGTTCTGCGTTTCTCCCACAGGTGGCGTGAAGTCAACGGGTTCAAGCGTAGCAACATCCGCGTTGATGACAGGCCGAACGCCCGGTTGGACGGCAGCAGGGTCATCAGCTGCAGGGCCCGGCGTACCCGGGGTGCTGCTGCTGGATGAACACCCCGCCAGTAACGACCCCAAAACAATCAAGGACAATGCGCTTGAACGAAACACACGGTGACGTCGCACCGGGAGTCCGTGGTTAATTCTTGTTTGTTTCATGCGAGATAGCTCCGTATATCAGTAGTCATCGAGTGTTCGACTCTTCTCCTGCGCACCTTCCTTACGGAAAGCAAACACCACCGAGTCAATCGGCCGACATCATACTAAGGGAACTTTCGCAATAGCACCTCTACAGCCCAATAAAGGCTATCAATGCAGACAGCTAAGCTTGCCGCACTACTGGCAAACCTACTGAACAGTGGGCTCTGGAAGGCTGATTACGATAAGGTCACCAGAGCGATCAAAAAACACTTGCTGAGCAGTGATGCCCGCCAGTTCGGTTTCATCATCAACGGGTTTCCCTACCTCGAAACGCCGTTCATCAGCTGTTACCAGATACGCAGGCTCTGCAGCCGAAACAAACACGACACGGCTACCAAACATACTCTCAAGTTTCACGAGCATTTCCTGCTCGTCGCTAGTACTGGCTGGCTCAACAGCAGCACTATCACTTTGCATGACATCCGGTTCAGACAGCACGGACTGCTCTGCGATCAGCGCAGACGTATCAGGGTTGGTGTTCGTATCCGGATTGACTTCGGCTTGAACCGTAGGCTCAGGCACCACTGTCGTCACGACAGACACTTCCTCAGAAATAGGTGGCAACAATTCCAGCGTCGCTTGATCAGCGGGAAGATCATCAGCACGAAACGCTTCAAGCAGGCGATCAGTTACGATCAACCCGAACGCGATGACACCGATGGCGATCAAGGCCTTGTTCAATTTTCTGGGCCAGGACTCTGCTGACTGTGGTTCAGATGTGTTCATAGATGTGTTCAGAAAGTGGTAAAGCCCGGAATATCAGTTACCCAGCGAATAGGCTTGGTCAGTGAGGCACGTTCGCTGGCAGGTAGCTCTTCTTCCTGAATGTCCTGCAGCATGGCTTGCGAACCAGCATCGGACATCGTCTCATTCTCCTGAGCAGAAACATCACCCAAGGTTGACGTGACAAGCTTTGCCGTTCTCTTTACAAACCCCGGATGGCCGCTGATACGCACGGCATCTTCGCGAAACTCTATTCGGTTACCCTGCTGCTCGGAGAGCTTGGACCCAAGGGACTGCGCAAGGGTGTCGGCAAAAGCAGGTTCTGACAACGCAATGGAAACACTGCTGCTTTCATCCTGACTCGCGGCCGCCAGAGTACCCTCCTGCATATCAAACAGCACACCGTGTGACAACGACAGCCTCTCCAACGCCTCGTCCAGACTACCGGAGAAACGGCCAGACACCTGCCCCTCCAATTCGCCATCAATGGTCACTTGCTTACCGGAAATGCTACCCAGCTGCTCAATCATCAAACTCAACGGAGCACTGTCAACCCACACGTTGATCGCTGGTGCGTCACCGGACTGGCCTTCAGCGGTGGAGGTAGCCGCCGTGGAGTCGGCTGCTGTGGACGCAGCCGCTGTGGGCGCAGCCTCTGTGGGCACGACCGCTGTGGATTCAGCCGCAATGGCAGCAGCGCTAAACAACCCGCACCCTACTAATGCAGCTGCGCATAAACGCCAGTTGAGTACAGTATTCATG
>CALLPU010000245.1 GCA_938016235.1 uncultured Granulosicoccus sp.
CTCAGCATTTTTAATCGGATATTGAAGGTAGGCATACTCAGCGGCTGTTTCCGGATTCATCAAGCGCTGCAATGCAAAAACAAAATCTTCAGCGGTTACCGGCACACCGTCGCTCCACTGGATGCCTTCGCGCAGATTGAACGTGTAAGTCAACCCATCATCAGACACGGTCCAGTCGGTAGCTTGCCCCGGTATGGGTTCAGCCAGCGCGTTTTCAGTCACCAGACCTTCGAAGATATCTCCAGCAATACGATTTTCCCAATCCCCCGAAAGCTTGTGCGGATCCAGCGAAGACGGGTCTCCGCCGTTATGAATATTCAGTGTGGCGGCCAGAGCCACATTGCTGGCAAAGACCAGCAATCCGGTACATAACAGAGACAGCAGATGTCGATTTTTCATGGCGAATTCCTCTATGGACGAGTAAAAGTCATCAAAAGCCTGAGGGAGTACGGCTCACTCTCACCGCCAGAACGTGGCCACTTCCCTACCGCAACGAACGGGGTGATAGCTCAGGTACGGGTAATGTTGCAACGACAACAGGCGGACGCCTTGAGTGTACTGGAACCTTGCTGATGGGTGGCATTCACCACAACCAATTCTTGCTGCGTTACAACTACGAAGGGTTGCAACTGCGCAACCGGGTACACGCCTCACCCATCAAGCAAGGACGGCAGTGTCAGGGAGATAGCCGGTACGAACGTGATCAGCATTAACGCAACAAAAATGGCGATGTAAAAGGGCCAGATGGTTCTTACCGCTTTTTCTATCGGTACTTTACCTACTGCGCATCCCACAAACAGACAAGCCCCAACCGGTGGAGTGCACAACCCGAGCCCGAGGTTCATCATCAGGATCATGCCAAACTGAATCGGGTCAATGCCGATGGACACGGCAAGCGGCAGAAAAATAGGCGTGCAAATCAGGATCAATGCGGCCATGTCCATGATCATGCCCAGCACCAACAGCATGACATTGATCATCAGCAGGATCGCCACTGGGTTATCGGACACCCCCAGCATGAAATTTGTCATGATGGTGGGGACCTGGAAGTAGGTCAGCATATAACCGAAGGCTCCGGCGCAGGCGATCAGTATCATCACCATCGACGTGGTTCGTACCGAATTGCGCACCGCAAGCTTGAAGCTGGACCAGCTTAAACTGCGATAGACGATAATGGTGACGGCAAACGCATAGAGTGTTCCGAAAGCGCCGGATTCGGTGACGGTGAATACACCAGACAACACCCCACCCACGATAATGACCGCCGTAAACAGCCCCGGTAATGCGAGGATAAGACTGAACACCAACGTTTTGAATCCGGGAAACACCTCTGCCTGGTATCCCCGCTTGATGGCAACCACATAGGCCACGAATGCCAGACAGGCACACATGAGCATACCTGGCACAACGCCTGCCAGAAACAATTTGGATATGGAGACCATGCCGCCAGTGGCAACGGCAAACAGAATCATGTTGTGCGACGGCGGAATCATGATACCGGCAATGGATGAGGTTACGGTCACATTGACCGCGTAATCATCATCGTAGCCTTTCTCTTTCATGACCGGGATGAGAATCGAGCCGAGCGCCGAAATATCGGCAACCGCTGAGCCGGAGATGCCACCAAACAGCATGGACGACAGCACGTTAACGATGCCCAGCCCACCTCGCATGGCACCCACCGCGGCTGAGGCGAATCGGACAAGCCGAATCGCGATGCCGCCATGAAACATCAATTCACCGGCAAAGATAAAGAACGGAATGGCCATCAGAGAGAACACACTGATGCCGGATACGATCCGCTGGAAAGCAATCATCAGCGGCAGACCTTCTGAGAAGAAGGCCGTAACAGCGGCGATACCCAGCGCAAATGCCACCGGCACACCGAGAATCACACAGCCGGCAAACACCAGCAGCAACAGCGTCAGTCCCATGGATCAGCTCGGGTAGAAAACGACAGACAGGCAGGGTTTGCTCATTCCCTATCCAGGGGCGTGTCTTCAATACCCTGCATCCAGTCAGCTATGTGACCAATGGAATACAGCAGTATCAGAAAACCACTCACCGTAATCGGTACGGCCCTGAGCCCTTCAGGAAGGTTGAGCAACGGGATATTGGATCCCCATTTGAAAACAGCAAGATCGTAACTGTTGACCATCATCACGGCACCAAACACGCCCATGATGATGTAGGACAGAAACTCCATGGTGCGTCGTACCGGCCTCGGGCTGTAGTCTCTGAAGAACGAAACGCCCAGATGCGTCTTACGACGCACGCCCACCGAGGCTCCCAGAAAACCGATCAGAACGATCAGCAGCAGCGATACCTGCTCTACCCAGGTGGGTGTGGCATTCAAGACATATCGCCCGTAGACCAACCAGCCGAATATCACGGTGAGTACCACCAGCGCAACACCGCAAATCCATTCGCTGATAAAGCAGAACAAGTCAAGCAATTGATGGTAGCGGCTGATCACGCGTCAAGGGTATCGTTGTGTGTCGATCTATCGGATATAAACAACCTGCCGGCGCTGATACGCCGGCAAGTATCATCGTGTCAAAAACGAAAAGGGCAGCGTTATGCGGCCCACTCAGTCCGTGTTTTGAATCAGTTCAACCAGTGGCACGAGGTCCGGGTTAGCCGCAAGGTACTTGTCATAGACCGGTTGCATTGCGGCTTGAAACTCGCTCTTGTCAGGAATTTCGTTGAACTTGACGCCAGCAGCCATGACTTTTTCGCGGCTGGATTCGGCGCGTTCTGCCCACAGCTCACGTTGCAGCTCAGCCGACTCGCGGGCCGCTTCTGTCACCATGGCCTGATGCTCTTCGGACAGCGCGTTGAATACATCCGCATTCATGCACACACACTCCGGGATGATCAGATGCTGTGACAAGGAGTAGTAACCTGCCACTTCAAAGTGCCCCGTAGACTCATAGCTAGGCCAATTGTTTTCAGCCCCGTCTACCACGCCTGTTTTCAACGACTGAAACACTTCTGCAAAGGCCATCGGTGAGGGGTTTCCGCCCATGGCAGAGATCATTCCAGAGTACAGTTCATTGTTCATGACCCGCACTTTCATGCCTTCAATGTCTGCCGGACTTTCTACCGGCTTCTTGGAGTTGTAGAAAGAACGCGCACCCGAGTCATACCAGGCCAGTGCGACTAGACCGTGTTTCGCCATACCTGCACTGATTTGGGCACCGGCTTCGCCGTCCAAAGCGCGATGCATATGCCCCATATCCTTGAAAATAAACGGTAGCGAAACCACGTTCGCTTCCGGCGCG
>CALLPU010000246.1 GCA_938016235.1 uncultured Granulosicoccus sp.
CTTCGTGCTGACCGGCTATGCGAGGGACGTGATAGGTGGGGTACGTATTCACGTAGTGCTTTACGCCGTGACAACCCAGGCACGTGTGGGCTTTTTCTCCACCGGCCGCAGCGTCGCCTTCGGCCACGGCCTGTGACGCAGGAAGCAGCACGACAGCTGAGGCTGCCAACATGCCAACGCGCAATGCCCGCTGAGCAGCTGCTCTGATAGCCATCGCCGTTCCGGCAGTCTCACACTTGAATTTCATTGATTGTTTCGTACCCATTATGCTGTTGACACCGGAATGCTCGTCATGCCTTTCCGACCCAGTCACCAATTCTAGCCGCTGACAAGCACGGCGCCAACCGCTGATTACCTCAAAGCCGCCCGACCGTCAGGATCGGAGAGCCAGGAACATTTCATTCATGCGCTTGACGAAGCCTGCGCTGTCCTCAAGCTGCCCGCCATCAGCCAGCAACGCCTGATCAAGCAATAGATGCGCCCAGTCACCAAACCGTTCATCGTCCTGTTCATTGTCCATCAGATCGAGAATAGGATGCGTCGGATTAACCTCTAGTACAGGCTTGCTGCTTGGCAGCTCATGGCCTGCCTGTTTGAGGAGTTGTTGCATGTGAAGTGCCATATCGTGCTCACCCATGACGACACAGGCAGGCGATGAGGTTAAGCGCGTGGAGGCACGAACGTCGCTGGTGCTATCAGAGAGCACCTTCTTGATGCGCTCAATGGTAGGCGCAACATCCGCTGCCTTTTTCTCCTTCTCCGCTTTTTCCTCGTCTGACTCTGCGTCAACACCTTCGATGGCCGACAAGTCCAGATCACCCTTGGCGATGGAGACAAAGGACTTGCCTTCGTATTCGTGAAGATACGACATCATCCACTCGTCAACCCGGTCGTGCATCAGCAGCACTTCAATGCCCTTGTCGCGGAAAATTTCCATGTGAGGGCTGTTTCGGGCCGCCTGATAGCCGTCCGCCGTAATGTAGAAAATCTTGTCCTGGCCTTGCTTCATGCGGGCGATGTAGTCATCCAGCCCCGTCAGCTCGCCGGCTTTGTCAGCGTGTGTGGTGTCGAATCGATACAGCTTGGCTACCTGCTCCTTGTTCCCGAAGTCTTCACCGGGAGCCTCTTTCAGGCAAGCGCCAAACTCGGTCCAGAAACTGGCGTAATCTTCAGGCTGCTTTTCCGCAAGTTTTTCCAGCATACCCAAAACCCGCTTGACCGATGCGCTCCGAATGGCGTCTATGATCTTGTTGTCCTGCAATATCTCGCGAGATACATTGAGCGGCAGATCGTTGCTGTCTACCAGGCCTCGAACGAATCGCAGATAACGAGGCATGAGCTTTTCAGCCTCGTCCATGATGAAAACGCGCTGCACGAACAACTTGATTCCGTTGCGCTGATGGTTGCCGTCGTAGAGGTCGAAGGGCGCCTTCTTCGGAATGAACAGTAGTGAGGTATATTCCTGATTGCCTTCAACCTTGTTGTGAGCCCAGGTCAGAGCGTCTTCATAATCGTTGCAAACCTGCTTGTAGAACGTCTGATACTCCTCGTCCTCGATACTTGATTTGGGACGCGTCCACAGAGCCGAAGCGGCATTGACCTGCTCCAGCCTGGCTTCCTGGGGCTCGGGGGCTGGCTCATCATCGCCTTCTGCGGCGGGAGGTACAGGTGGCACTTCACCCATCATCATGATGGGAAAGGTGATGTGGTCTGAATACTTCTTGATCACACTGCGCAACCGATAGGCATTGAGAAAATCTTTGCACTCGTCTTTGATATGCAGCGTGATCTCTGTTCCGCGCTCCGCCCGCTCTGCGCTGTTCAGTGTGTAACCACCACTGGCATCAGACACCCACATCACCGCCTGGTCTGCTGATTCACCGGCTTTTCGTGACACCAGCGTGACTGAGTCGGCAACGACAAAGGCGGAGTAGAAGCCAACACCAAACTGACCGATCAACTTGGCATCGGTTTTCTGGTCTCCCGTCAGGGAATCCAGAAACTGCCGGGTTCCCGACTTCGCGATGGTCCCGATATTGGCAATGACCTCGTCGCGGTTCATGCCGATCCCGTTGTCGGTAACCGTCACTGTCTTCGCTTCCTCATCAACGCTAACCGTAATGCGAAGCTCTGTATCGTCTTCGAGCAGCGAGCTGTCGGCAATGGATTCGAAACGCAGCTTGTCGCAGGCATCCGATCCGTTCGAGATCAGTTCTCTGAGGAATATTTCCTGGTTGCTGTACAGCGAATGGATCATCAGCTGCAGAAGCTGATTGACCTCCGCCTGGAACACCATTTTCTCGCCATCGGCGGGTGGTTGCGCGGCGGGCGAATCTGGTTGGGTTTGGTCACTCATTCACAAGTTCTCCGGGAAGGACGCAGGTGTTATCGTAAAATGTGACGGAAAGATCGGGATGCCTAAAGTGGAATTCAAGTTCCACGGTCGTGACCCGGCAGGTCGAGGCTGAATAGGTTGACAAGCCGTGCGGAGCTCGCAGCGTTACTCGGCATGATCTGCCACTGGGGTCCTTCCCCGGCCACACCTGTCGACGTACCGATGCATTGACCATCGAAAGCACTCAGGTATGTCGATGTCTCGGCCATACAGGTGCGTGCGCCTGGATCCGGGGCAAGAGTGAACTCATGCCCCGGACAGGTTTACTGCCTGTGCCGTTCCAAGTACAAGGTGAATGCGTTACGCATCACCACGGACAGCAGACTTACAGCTTTTCCTTGATTCGAGCGGCACGTCCAGTGAGTCCGCGCAAGTAGTACAGCTTGGCACGTCGAACGTCGCCACGGCGTTTCACTTCGATCCCTGCAACCAGCGGACTGTACGTCTGGAAGACTCTTTCAACACCTTCGCCGTGTGACACCTTGCGAACAGTGAAGGCTGAGTTCAGGCCACGGTTACGCTTTGCGATGCACACGCCTTCAAACGCCTGCAAACGCTCTCGCTCACCTTCCTTGACGCGGACCTGAACGACTACGGTGTCACCGGCGGCGAACGCGGGTATTTCCTTACCCATCTGCTCGGCGTTGATTTCGTCGATGATCTTGCTCATTTTATTGCTCTTCGATTCAAGTCAGGAAGCCCTTTTCAGGAAACTCCAGGACTGGTTAAAAATACGTTGTCTTCCGCGCTCAAATCAGCCTTTTCAAGCAGATCCGGGCGACGGTCCCTTGTTCTGGTCAGGGCTTGCTGGCGTCGCCAGCGCGCAATGGCCTTGTGATCACCCGACATCAACACGCTGGGTACTCCCTGACCGTTGTAGTTTTCCGGTCGCGTGTAGTGCGGACAATCCAGCAATCCATCCTCGCCAAAGGAATCCTCCAGGGCTGACGACGGATCACCCAATACACCGGGCACGAGACGAGATATCGCATCGATAATCGTCAGTGCCGCAAACTCTCCACCGCTGAGAACAAAATCGCCCAGCGATACTTCCTCGTCTACCAGCGCATTGATCACGCGCTCATCGACGCCTTCATAACGTCCTGCAACCAGGACGAGGCTACCGTTTTGCTGCCAACGGCCGGCCATCGCCTGATCGAACACTCGCCCCTGCGGCGACAAATAGACGACTGGAGCGTCGGGCAGCCGGCCTTTCAAAGACTCGATTGCCGCGCTCAACGGTCCTGGCGTCATCACCATGCCGGGGCCACCGCCAAATGGGCGATCATCCACCGTGCGATGCTTGTCCGTTGCCCAGTCCCTGGGGTTGGCCAACGAAAGTTCTATCTGTCCTCGCTCTTTTGCACGCCCAACAACGCCATGATCCAACGCTCCCAGCATGAGCTCAGGGAACAAGGTAGCGACGCCAAATTGCATGCTAGAAATCCGGATCCCAGTCGATCGTGATAACCCGGCTTTCCATATTAACGTCCGTGATGACATCCGGCACCAGCCATGGCACCAGTATTTCACTGCCCGACGTTGTTGGATCACCACGCTCGTCGGCGATCACGACAACGTCGTTGGCGCCCGTTTCGAACAAACGCACGACTTTCCCGATATCTGCCCCTTCAACGGTCACAACGTGCATGCCCGTCAAATCTGCCCAGTAGTACTCCCCTTCAGTTAGTGCCGGCATTGCCGAACGCAACACCGCAATCGATGCCCCGATATAACCCCTGGCCTCCTCGGGTGTAGAGACGCCTTCCAGTTGAGCCACAATGGTCTTGCCCTGCGGCCTGCCACCGATTACACCCACAACGCTCCACTCCCCATCCCGTTCCATCATCCACTGCCTGTAGTGAATGATGTTTTCTCTCGGCAGAGTATCTGAATGGACCTTTACCCAGCCTTTCAGGCCGTAAACACCGGTGACCTTGCCCAGGAGAACTTTCTCAGCCTGGTCTGAATCGTCGGATGGACACATCTCACGTAGATCGCGTGACCTCAGGGCACCACAAATCAGGCCGCTGCATTCTCCTTGCGGTAGCCTTTGACGATCTTGGCAACTCTATCGCTCATCTGAGCGCCAACACCAACCCAGTAGTCCACGCGATCGATATCAAGTTGAAGTTCAGTGGCGTCGCCACGAGCCACGGGGTTGTAGTACCCCAGGCGCTCGATGTAGCGACCATCTCTGCGTGCACGGCTATCCGTGGCAACCACGTGGTAGAACGGTTGCTTTTTGGCACCGCCGCGAGACAGGCGAATTGTGACCATGGGCCTTATATATCCAAATTAGGGTGTGACAAAGCAGCATGCGTGCATGCAGCCGGAAGGTAACTCCCAATGATACGCAATTTTCTCCTCCAAGCCAATACCCAGCCGATTTTTCACCACCCCACCACTTCCCACGGGTCGGACCACCACAACCTCCTGATATCCTTAAAATTTCGATCTAAAATCAGGCAAAATTGAGCCTTATCGGCACCTTTTGTAGCGCATTTTTGACGAGTTAACAGGTTCGTCGTCGACTTAAGAGACCGCGCTGAACGCCTCCGCACCGTCACATTGAGCAGACAAAGCAGCAATATCTATTGATAGGCCAGCGAACTGGCCAACCACTTTTCAGTAACTTTGACTGTTTCGCCGCGACGCTCGGAGTAATCCGCCACCTGATCCCTGTTCAGTTTGCCCAGGCCAAAGTAACGACTATCCGGGTGCGCAAAATAGAAACCACTCACCGACGATGCCGGCAGCATGGCCAGACTCTCGGTAATCGAGATGCCGGCGTTCTTCTCCGGTTCAATCATTCGCCAGATAACCTCTTTCTGACGATGGTCCGGATTGGCAGGGTATCCGGGCGCAGGCCTGATCCCCTGATAGCGCTCTTTTATCAGCGCATCGTTATCCAACGCCTCGTCGGGCACATAGCCCCACTGTGTGAGCCTGATGTCACGATGCAGATATTCAGCAAAGGCCTCCGCCAGCCGATCGGCCAGAGCCTTGGCCATGATGCTGCTGTACACATCGTTCTGTCGGTCGAACTCGGCAACCAGTTCATCGAGCCCGATGCCGGCAGTAACCGCGAACATCCCAATGTAGTCATCCACGCCGCTGTCCTTTGGGGCGATAAAATCAGCCAGACACAGATTGGGGCGCCCATCTGGAAATACGCGCTGCTGGCGAAGACAGTGAATCACTTCAGCGGGAGACCCCCGTTGTTCGTCGGTGTAAACGGCAATGTCATCGTCATTGATGCTGCTTGCCGGAAACAACCCATACACCGCTTTCGCCGTCACGGATCCTGAGCTGATAAACATGTCCAGCATGCTTTGCGCATCCCGGAACAGCGATTGCGCCTCCTCGCCCACCGTCGGATCCTTGAGAATCCGAGGGTACTTGCCACGTAGCTCCCACGCATGAAAAAACGGCGTCCAGTCTATGTAATCCAAAAGCATCTTTAGAGTTACATCATCAACGACTGTTACTCCTGTCCGGGCAGGCGGCTTGACCCTGAAACTTGCCCACTCTACCGGCAACGCGTTCTCACGTGCCGCCTCGATGGGCATCAGTTCTATCTGGCTGGTTTTAGCGGCGAAGCGTTTGCGGTAGCGATCATAGTCCTCATCAAGCTCTACCTGAAAACGTTGCTTTTGCACATCACTCATTAATGAACTGGCCACTTGTACGCAACGAGATGCATCAACGACATGCACAACCGGTTGCTCGTATCGCTCACTGATTTTTACTGCTGTGTGCATGCGCGACGTGGTAGCACCACCGATCAGTAACGGCACACTGAAGTTCTCGCGCTGCAATTCTTCTGCAACATGCACCATCTCTTCAAGCGATGGTGTTATCAATCCCGACAAGCCAATCATGTCAACGCTCTGCCCGCGCGCCTCTTCCAATATTCGACTGGCAGGTACCATCACCCCGAGGTCAATAACCTCGTAACCGTTGCACTGAAGTACGACACCGACGATATTCTTGCCGATATCGTGCACATCACCTTTTACGGTCGCCATCAACACCTTGCCAGCAGAACGATTCCCGTCTGCATCCTGCTCCATGTACGGCAACAGATGAGCCACTGCTTTTTTCATGACGCGCGCTGACTTGACTACCTGAGGCAGGAACATCTTGCCCGATCCGAACAGATCTCCGACTCTGTTCATACCGTCCATCAACGGCCCTTCGATAACATCCAGTGGCTTGTCCATCGCCAGGCGTGCTTCTTCTACATCCAGTTCTATGAATGCATCCAGACCTTTAACCAACGCATGCTCAAGCCGTTCAGACAACGGTAGTTCGCGCCATAAATCGGTCTGCTTTTCAACCTCCTGATTATCGCCGCGGTATTGTTCGGCTATCTCGATCAGCTTGTCGGTTGCATCATCGGTTCTTGCGAAGACTGCATCGGTGACCGCCTTACGCAGCGCCTCTGGCAATTCCTCCATGACCGCCAGTTGCCCCGCATTGACAATGCCCATGTTCATACCGGCCTGAATAGCGTGATACAGGAAGACCGCATGAATAGCCTCTCTGACCACGTTGTTGCCACGAAACGAAAACGATACGTTTGAAACACCACCACTGACCAACACTTCTGGCATCCTCTGGCGTATCTGGCGCGTAGCTTCGATAAAGGCAATACCGTATTCGTTATGTTCATCAATGCCAGTGGCGATAGCAAATATGTTGGGATCAAAGATGATGTCCCGCGGATCGAAATCCAGTTTCTCGCGAAGCAAGTCGTAAGCTCTCTGGCAAATCTCTACCTTGCGCTCAATCGTATCCGCCTGCCCTTCTTCATCAAACGCCATGACAACGATCGCAGCACCATAGCGCTGCGCAAGCCCGGCTTGCCGGAGGAACTCTTCCTCACCTTCTTTCATGCTGATTGAGTTGATGACGCACTTGCCTTGCAAACAATGCAACCCCGCCTCTATCACCGACCACTTTGATGAATCGATCATGACGGGAACACGCGAAATGTCTGGTTCTGATGCAATCAGATGCAGGAAACGTTGCATGACCTCTTTGGAATCCAGTAGCCCTTCATCCATGTTGACATCAATAACCTGAGCTCCATCATCAACCTGTTGCCTTGCCACATCCAGCGCCTGATCGAATTCCTCTTCCTTGATGAGGCGAAGAAACTTTGCCGAGCCCGTAACGTTAGTCCGCTCTCCCACATTGACGAAGAGACTGTCGTCACGGATGTTACACGGCTCCAGACCGGACAGCCTGCAGGCTCCTGACACCTCTGGTATTTCACGCGGGCTTTCATCCCTCAACAATTCATGGAATGCGGCGATGTGCTCCGGGGTGGTCCCGCAACAGCCACCTATCATGTTGATGTAGCCACCCTTGATCCATTCAGCTATCTCTTCGGCCATTTGCTGTGGCGACTCGTCATAGCCGCCGAACGCATTGGGCAAACCGGCGTTCGGATGAACACTGACATACGTATCAGCCAGCCCCGCCAATTCCTGCACGTGCTCTCTTAATTGGGCAGGACCTAACGCGCAGTTCAACCCGATAAACAGCGGCTTGGCGTGTCTTACAGAATTCCAGAAGGCTTCCAGCGTCTGACCAGACAATGTGCGGCCGGATGCATCCGTTATGGTGCCTGATATAGCAATTGGCAACGTGATACCCCTGTCATCAAACACACGTTGAACGGCAAAGATGGCTGCCTTGGCATTGAGCGTATCGAATATGGTTTCGATAAGAATGAGGTCGACGCCGCCTTCAATCAACGCATCACACGCTTCGTAATAGCAGGCATCCAGATCAGCAAACGTCACGTTCCGATAGCCCGGATCTTCCACCTTGGGAGACAGTGATGCCGTTCTATTGGTTGGACCAATAACGCCTGCCACATATCGCGGTTTTTCCGGTGTTTTGCGAGTGGCGGCATCAGCTGCCTGACGGGCAATGCTGGCACTACTGATGTTCAGGTTTCGAACGATTTTCTGCATCTCGTAATCAGCCATGGACACAGAATTGGCGTTGAAAGTATTGGTTTCGATGATGTCAGCACCGGCCTCCAGAAACGCCGCGTGGATATCGGCAATGATCTCCGGCCGTGTCATCGACAGCAGATCGTTATTACCTTTCAAATCTACCGGCCAGTCTTTGAACTGCTCCCCGCGGAATTCGGATTCCGACAGATCATGGGTCTGGATCATGGTGCCCATCGCCCCATCCAGCAGAAAGATCCGCTGCGACAGAGCTTCTTTCAGTTCCCGAACCTTGGAGTGTTTAGCGGTGCTTTGCATGGCCGTCGT
>CALLPU010000247.1 GCA_938016235.1 uncultured Granulosicoccus sp.
GTGGCCGGAAGCTGATTCTGGTCAAGCCGATGAATTACATGAACAACAGCGGTCAGGGGCTGGCCGCCGTAAGCCGGTTTTTCAAGATAGACACTACCCGGATACTGGTGGCCCACGACGAGCTGGATCTGCCGCCCGGGCACATTCGATTAAAAAAGGCGGGTGGGCACGGGGGGCATAATGGCCTTCGCGATTCTGTTGCAAAACTGGGTAACGGTGACTTCTGGCGATTACGTATCGGCATCGGGCATCCGGGGCACAAGAGTGCGGTGTCGGGATACGTGTTGAAAAGAGCATCGGCCGATCATCAGCGATTGATCGACGAAGCCATTGAGCTGGCCTTGCGAGAAGCACCGACCATCATCGATGGCGACATTAACGTTGCAACCAAAGCGCTGCACAGTCACAAGCCCGACTCACCACAGGATACATAGACATGGGTTTTAAATGCGCGATAGTGGGTTTGCCCAACGTCGGTAAGTCCACACTGTTCAATGCGTTAACCAAAGCAGAAATAGCGGCTGAGAACTATCCGTTCTGCACCATCGAACCCAATGTGGGCATCGTGCCCGTTCCTGATTTGCGGCTGGAAGCGCTCTCATCGATTGTATCTCCTGAGAAGATCATCCCGACCACGATGGAGTTTGTGGATATCGCAGGGCTAGTAGCCGGTGCTTCCAAGGGTGAAGGTCTGGGCAATCAGTTTTTAGCGAACATCCGTGAGACCGATGCCATCGCGCATGTGGTGCGGTGTTTTCAGGATGACGACGTTATCCATGTTGCTGGCAAGGTTGATCCCCTGGACGACATTGAAACCATCAATACAGAATTGCTGCTTGCCGATATGGAAACCATCGACAAAGCGTTGCTGAAAATCAAGAAGACCGCCAAATCGGCCAACAAGGAAGCCATTGCCGAGAACGCGTTTCTCCAGAAGCTGGCTGCCGCACTGGCCGATGGCGTCGCGGTCAGAACTCTGGACATGAATGAGAATGAGCGAGGCTGGCTACGGCACTACCATCTGCTAACGGTCAAGCCCACGATGTATATTGCGAATGTTGATGAAGGGGGTTTCGACAACAATCCGTTGCTGGACGCGCTGAGCGAACATGCTGCGAATGAAGGAGCCAATGTCGTGCCGGTGTGTGCGGCAATAGAAGCGGAAATCGTGCAACTGGATGAGGCGGACAAACAGGATTTCCTTGACGAGATGAATCTGGATGAACCGGGCCTTAATCGGGTTATTCGCGCAGGGTATGAATTGCTCGGCTTACAGACTTTCTTCACCGCCGGTGAAAAGGAAGTGCGTGCCTGGACCGTAGAATCCGGTGCTACAGCCCCTCAGGGAGCCGGACGCATCCATACCGATTTCGAAAAGGGATTTATTCGGGCGGAGGTTGTTGGCTACGACGATTACATCCAGTTTGTCGGTGAAAGCGGTGCGAAAGATGCGGGTAAGTGGCGACTGGAAGGCAAGGACTACGTCATGCGCGAAGGCGATGTGGTGCATTTTCGATTCAATGTGTGACTGCAACGATTAACAATCCCCTGTAATTCACTGCGGCATGAGCCGCAGTTGGTACCAGCCTGCAATCGCTCGCCAATTGCCGACACGGTATGGCAATGGTGATGCTCGATCGCTTCTTCAATTTGAGTGGTTCCCACGTTAAAGCAGCTACAGACGATGGCACCTTTGTCCGGTTGATCAGCGGATGCTCTGCCAGCGAGTAAGCGGTAGCGTTGTGACTTGTCGGCCCAGTTTTCAGTCAGGAGCTGCTGCGCCCAGGATCGTGATAGTTCAACAGGTTCGTTAGCCACGATAGCCAGTGTTTGCAATTGTGAGCCAATAAACTGGGCGCGCTTGAATTTTCCAGCGGCTTCATCGTCACAGCTTAGCGACTGATCGTCGACCGTATTATCAGAAGCGCTAAACAGCGAGGTGATCAATGCCTGCAAAGCGTGTGGATCTAACGCGCTGGCCATTTCATAACGCCAGCCGTTTTCCACAGGGCTTTTCGACCAGTATTGAATGTCTGGTAACAACTGGCGTGCAACCGCCCGTCGATGCAGCACATACGCAAAACTGCGTGCTTCGTAACGCTGAATGAATACCGCCTGGTTCTTTGACGCAGGTTGTCGAGAGTAGGGATCGGTCACTGAGCTGATAAGCGTATCCACGCGTGCCCTGGATGCGAAAACATCGGTCCAGTGCATCGGCGCATAGACCTGCCCCGGGGTTTGTCGATTACTGAGGGAGGCTCGCAACAAGGTGCTGCCAAGTGGGCTGCCGACGCTGACGATATCAGCGTCCTGTATGCCATGAATCAGCGCATCCTGCGGGTGGATTTCCACAAAGGGCTCACCAAGATGGGTGGAGAGTCTGGGGCTGAAACCGGTTCGTGTCATGGTATGCCATTGATCACGTATACGGCCGGTGTTCAACATCATGGGGTAGTGATTGGAGAGGCTGGCGTTACCGGGTGTAGCGGCTTTAACCGGCTTCATGCAGGCTTTGCCATCGGCTGTAAAAAAGTGGCCGCTGGCAAAGAATCGAATGGGCTTTGAAGGCGCATTGCCCGATTTCCATGGCCAGTAAAACGGTGCCAGGTTGTCGTACTGGATATTGGAAAGTGAGGCAGCAGCGCCAATGTCGAAGTCGCGAGTGCCGTCGTTGTCTTTGGCTGACAACGCCGCATGCTCTCTGAATATATCCGCAGCACACTGATAGGTGAAGCCAGCGGTAAAGCCCATGCGACAGGCCACTGCGCTGACGATCCACCAGTCGGGCCTGACATTGTCAACGGGTTTTCTGATAGCCCGTTGCCGGCTGATACAGCGCTCCGAATTGGTGACGGTGCCGTCTTTCTCA
Source organism: uncultured Granulosicoccus sp. (assembly GCA_938016235.1). Taxonomy (GTDB): domain Bacteria; phylum Pseudomonadota; class Gammaproteobacteria; order Granulosicoccales; family Granulosicoccaceae; genus Granulosicoccus. Next base: position 2,870 of record CALLPU010000247.1, read on the forward strand.
CCCCAGGGTTGTGCCGGCAGGAGCACGTTGGCATAGGCTGCGGTATCGGTGTTGGCACACACATCCGACACAATCACTAACGGGCAGGCGTCCAACGCACGGGCTACGCGGTTTGCATCTGGCACACTGTCCACCGGATTAGTGCCTATGATCCAGATCGCCTTGATGCTTCCGTTGTTCACTGCTTCAAACATATCGACCGCACACAATCCTGGTTTGCTGGCGATGTGAGGTGATTGCCAGAAGTTCTGAACCAGGCGCTGATGCTGCTGATCATGCAATTCCATATGCGCCGCCAGCATCGTGGCCAAGCCGCCTACCTCGCGTCCACCCATGGCATTGGGCTGCCCTGTGATGGAGAACGGACCGCAGCCGGGTACACCGATCCTGCCGGTTGCCAGGTGGGTATTGATAATGGTATTGACCTTGTCCGTGCCACTGCTGGACTGGTTAACGCCCTGGCTATAGAGCGTGACTGTTCGGCTATGGCTGGCAACTTTTTCAAAGAAGGCCTGTAGCAAGGCGGGTTCCAGACCGAGTTGTTCGGCAACTTCGCAGGCGCTATCGCTTTGTGCCTGAACCAGCGTGTTTTCAAAATCACCGACATGCGTCTGGATGTAGTTTTCATCGCACAGACCCTGTTCAAACAGGTAGGCCAGCAGCGCATTGAACAGCAGCGTATCGCCATCGGGTTGAATCGGCAGGTGCATGTCTGCCATGTCTGCTGTTGCTGTTCGCCGCGGATCTATTGCGATGATAAACAACGCCGGCCGGCGCTGCTTCTCAGCCATGATGCGTTGATACAACACAGGGTGGCACCAGGCAAGATTAGAGCCTACCAGCAGTATGAGGTCTGCCTGTTCAAGATCCTCGTAGCATCCGGGTACCGTGTCTGAGCCAAAGGCGCGCTTGTGTCCGGTTACGCTTGAGGCCATGCACAAGCGAGAGTTGCTGTCTATATTGGCGGTACCAAACCAGCCTTTGGTGAGCTTGTTTATAACGTAGTAGTCTTCTGTGAGTAGTTGCCCGCTTACGTAAAATGCCACCGAGTCTGGCCCGTGCGTCGCGAGGGTTTGCGTCAGTGCAGAGGCAACATGGTCAAGCGCCTCAAACCATGACACGGGTTGCTCGTTGACCAACGGTTGCAGCAGGCGATGCTTCAGTGTCAGTGTTTCGGCCAGCGCTGATCCTTTCGAGCATAGCTTGCCCAGATTGGCTGGATGGTGGGTATCACCGGCTACGGCTACTGAGCCTGCTTCATCAACGGTGGCAACGACTCCACAGCCAACACCGCAGTACGGACAGGTGGTTTGTACCTGCTGTGTGTTCATGCACTGACAGATTCCTGAACCGCGCAAGACTCTAGACCCAGTTTGAGTCGATCATCTTCCATTTTTAACGGGTAGTGCCTGGTCTGGCCCTGGTCTGCGCCTTGTGCCGAGCCATCTTTCAAAGAGATCACCCAGTTGTGGAGAGGGCAGGTGACGCAGTCGCCGTGCACAATGCCCTGGCTCAACGGACCACCCTGATGCGGGCACCGATCGGAAATGGCATACACATCATCACTGGCCGTTCGGAATATCGCCACGGTGTCACCCTCAATGTCCACGCGTCGTGCACCGCGCACCGGTATATCAGACAAGCTGCCGATATCAAACCAGACCAAGGGCTGACTACTCATGCAACGACTCTCAAGGGTTGTGGTTTGAGAACATTGAATTCGTGCGCGTCGTGGCCTTTGGCTCTGGCTGCCCACGGGTCTTTCTGAGCCACGGATTGAGACGTTCTGAAACGTTCGTGATACGCCATGCGCAGTTTTGGTGTGTGCATGATCTGTCGTTGAATTTCTTCAACGCCAACGCGCTTGGCCCACTTGTAGATACGTTCAAGGTAATGCCCTTGCTCACGATACATCTGCATCAGTGCCGCTGTGTATTCAACCACTTCATCTTCGGTGTCAACATGACCGAGCACCACGGTACCTTTGATATCCAATCCGGCTGCGCCGGCAAAATGAATATCAAATCCGGAATCGACACAGATGATGCCGATGTCCTTGCACGTGGCTTCTGCGCAGTTGCGAGGGCATCCGGAAACTGCCAGCTTGACCTTGGCGGGTGTCCACGACCCCCATAGATAGTGTTCCAGGCGTATGCCCAGCCCGGTTGAATCCTGAGTGCCAAAGCGGCACCATTGTTTGCCCACACAGGTCTTTACGGTTCTCAGCCCTTTGGCATAAGCGTGGCCGGAAACAAAGCCAGCATCTCCCAGGTCTGACCACACGGCGGGTAAGTCTTCCTTTTCCACACCCAAGAGGTCGATGCGTTGGCCTCCAGTGACTTTGACAGCCGGAATATCAAACTTGTCTACTACGTCGGCGATGGCCCGTAGTTCGTCTGCGCTGGTCATGCCTCCCCACATTCTGGGTACCACCGAATAGGTGCCATCCTTCTGGATGTTTGCGTGTACCCGCTCGTTGATGAATCGTGACTGGTAGTCGTCCTTGTAGACAAGTGGCCACTCACTGACCAGGTAGTAGTTCAAGGCAGGTCGGCACTTGGCACAACCGCAACTGCTTTTCCATTCCAATGCTTGCAACACAGCAGGAATGCTCTGCAGTTTCTCAGCTCTGATGCGGTGCCGGACTTCGTCATGCCCCAGTTGCGTGCACTGACACACCGGTGTTACCGCTAGCGGGTTGTATTGATCGCCGAGGCTTACCTGCATCAAACGTTCAACCAGCGAGGTACACGTACCGCAAGACGACGAAGCCTTGGTATGCGCTCTGACCTCATCCAGCGTGGTTAACGCGTGTTCTGAAATGGCCTTTGTGATGGTGCCCTTGCATATGCCGTTGCAACCGCAGATCTCTGCCTCATCGGGTAAGGCTGCAACGGCCGCCGTGGGGTCCAGCGTGGTACCCCCGGAAAAGGCCTGGCCGAATATCAACGTGTCGCGCAGCTCCGTGATATCCACTTTGCGCTTGAGCATATCGAAATACCAGCTGCCGTCTGCGGTATCTCCATAGAGCACGACACCGATGATGTGTTGGCCTTGCAGAATCAGGCGCTTGTAGATCCCAGCTGCGGCGTCACGCAGTACGATGTCCTCGCGGGGTTGCAGCTCCAGCGACGCTTTGCTTGCTGTTAGCTCATCACTGAATTCACCGGCGGAGTAAAGATCCACGCCATTGACCTTAAGTTTTGTCGCTGTCACTGCACCATTAAACGGTTCG
>CALLPU010000248.1 GCA_938016235.1 uncultured Granulosicoccus sp.
AATGGTGGCAATTGCAGGTTTTGACAGTGGTATGAATACTTTCCACAACACCTGAAATTCGTTGGCGCCATCCATACGCGCGGCTTCCTCAAAACTTTGCGGTATGGCTTCGAAAAAATTTCGTAGCAGGATGATGTTGAATGCATTCACAGCAAACGCGAGAATGATGCCGAACATACTGTCCAGCAGATTCAGGTCCCGCATGTTCAAGTAAAAAGGAATCAACCCAGCGTTAAACCACATGGTGAAGGCGATAAACAAGTTGAAAAACCGCCTCCCGAATAACTGTGGCCGGGATAATGCGTACGCGCCGGGAATAATGAAGAGCAGGCTCATGATCGTCCCGCCGATGGTGTAGATGAAGGTATTGCGGTACGAGATCCAGAATTCAGGTTGCACCAGAATATACTTGTACGCTTCAAGGGTTGAATCAATGGGCGTTAGTACCACTTTGCCGGCCTGTGCGGCAAAGCCTGAGCTGAAGGACACCGCTGCGATATAGATAAATGGGTACAACGTGGCAATGGTGAACATGCCGACTAATATCGACACAACGATGGCGAAGAACTTGTCGCCGCGCGAATAGAGATTCCAGTTCAACATAGACTCATTCCCCTACCACAACGATGTGCGCGAGTAACGCCTGGACAGGGTATTGGCAACCATCACCAGTACAAAGGCTACCAGGGCATTGAACAGCCCTGCGGCGGCAGCAAAATCGTATTGTCCACTCTGCAAACCCTGCCGATAGACAAAGGTATTGACCACGTCGGCGGTTGCGTAGGTTGCTGGCTGGTACAGCAGAATGATCAACTCGAACGACACTTCCATGACGTTGCCGATGCGTATGATCAACATGATGAGAATGGTCGGGAGGATTGATGGGATAGTAATCTTCCACATCATCTGCCAGCGATTTGCGCCATCCACTACTGCGCTTTCATATAAAGAGGGGCTGACACCCGCGATGGCGGCCAGAAACACAATTGAGCCAAAACCTGCCTCTTGCCAGATTCCTGTGCCGACAAAGATAGGGCGGAACCATTCCGGTTTGGTCAGAAAATAGATTGAATCTATGCCAAACCAGCCGAGCACGGTATTGACAATACCGACTGAGGGAGAGAATGCCGTAATGACAATGCCTGCAATAATGACCGATGAAATGAAGTGCGGCAAATAAACGATGGTTTGCGCGGTTTTCTTGTAGGTTGCATGCAGAATTTCATTGAACATCAGCGCCAGAATAATCGGCGCTGGAAAACCGAACACCAGGTTCAGTGCGCTGATCTTTATCGTGTTCCAGAACGCGCGGATAAATTGATCATCGCTGAACAGGTATTCAAAGTGTTCAAAGCCTATCCATGGGCTATTGGCGACACCGCGGAAGATGGAATAGTCTTTGAACGCGATCTGTAGGCCGTACATCGGTTTGTAAAGAAACACGATGAACCAGACAATAGTGGGCAGTAGCAATACGTATATCTGCCACTCGCGTCGAAGATGATAGAGGATTCGCTGTATTCGAGACTCCCGCTCCATGCATTACGCTCCAGCTTGTCCGAGCACGCGCCCGGTAGCGCTGTCGAATACCTTGACGCGTGTTTGGCTTACCGAGAACGCAGATACTTTCTCGAGCATGGAAAAATAGCCTTCGGTTTCGGTCTTTATAATGAAGGGTTTTCCAGCAAGCTTCGTGTGCAGCAGTGCTTCTGAGCCTAGCGTTTCGACCAGCTCAAGATCGACCTTGATCGGGTTGTCGTTCAGTTCACGCACTTGCGCGTGTTCGGGGCGAATGCCCACGGTCACGCTCGAACCGATTCGATCAGCCAGTTCCGGAAGTGCGGGTAGAGATAGACGCTGATCGCCAATTTCTGCAACGGGTGCGCTGCTGGTGCCACTGAGTATGGCATCGAATTGATTCATCGGCGGTGAACCGATGAATCCGGCAACAAACGTGTTGGCCGGGTTTAGAAATAGTTCCATGGGTGTGCCGACTTGCTCGATCATGCCTTTATTCATTACGACGATACGATCGGCCAGCGTCATCGCCTCAACCTGGTCATGGGTGACATAGATGCTCGTGACATCGAGTCTCTTGTGCAACCGTTTGATCTCGGCACGCATCTGCGAGCGCAATTTTGCATCGAGATTGGATAGAGGTTCGTCGAACAGGAAAACCATGGGATGACGTACGATTGCGCGACCCATGGCAACGCGTTGCCGCTGGCCACCGGATAGATCTGCCGGACGTCGTTCCAGATAGTCGGTTAAGCCAAGAATCTCCGCCACGTCTGCAACAATGGGTTTGATCTGATCCTTGGGTGTTTTTCGAATTCTAAGACCAAAGGCAATGTTGTCGGCAACACTCAGGTGCGGGTAGAGCGCATAATTTTGAAAGACCATTGCGACATCGCGATCCTTGGGTGCAACGCGATTGACCACGCGATCATTAATGGTCACGGTGCCTGACGAAATTTCTTCCAGCCCGGCAATCATTCTGAGTGTAGTCGACTTGCCGCAGCCTGATGGACCCACCAGCACAACAAATTCGTGAGGTTGAACCTCAAGGTCAATAGCGTTGACGACATCTATATCGCCGTACCGTTTGACCAGTTGTGAGAGCTTGACGCCTGACATTGCTGTTATCTCCGGCCGAAAATTTTCACGCTAAACGTCTGTACGCCGTGTGGCGGGTGAACGGCGTGATGGTGATGCCTGGTTTTCAATAAATTCGAGTAAAGCGGGATTGCTCGAAAGCCGCTGTATTTCCCGATCCAGTGAGCCGATATGGGCAACCAGTGCGTCTTCTGCAGCAGGCGCATTGTGTACACGGATCGCTTCAACAATAGCCTGGTGTTCTTTGAGTACGGCGGGTCCTCGGCGAATGTTCTTGATGCGTTTCAAATGCCGCATCCGATTGACATCAGCCTGCGTTTTAAGCAGTACTTCCCAGACGCCGGGCAACCCTGCCATGGTAAAAAAACCTTTGTGAAGAGACTGGTCGAGGCTGAAAAACGCACCGTAATCTTCCTCATCCAACGCCTGCATCTGGAGGTCCAGAATCTTATCGAGGTTGTCGATATAGGCTGTGTCCACAGAGTGACTGGCAGCACGCCGTACGGCACCAATTTCCAATTGCAATCGCGTAAAACAGGCCTCCATGTATTTA
>CALLPU010000249.1 GCA_938016235.1 uncultured Granulosicoccus sp.
CCATGACAGCCTTGACTGAACTGTATCGTGACGCCGGTATCTCGATGCTTCCCACACAGGCAATCGATTTACAGAATAAAAAAACTGACTATCGCGGGCAGTTGATACTGGCACCACCGGGTGCCAGCGGCTCGGCCTGGATGCGACGTTTTCCAAAAGCCTCCACGGGCTTCTGCAGCGGCTGGATGCGCGTCAGGGGTAATCGCAGGCGACGCGGGTATGACCGCGGGTTTGTGCTGTCCGATCACGCCGACTGGCCGGGCCTGCTCCGTACCATTGAGCAAACCGGCGCATCGCGCGTTCTGACCACACACGGTCAATCCGGCGCTCTGGTGAGATTGCTGCGTGAGCAAGGCCTGGATGCGCAGGAGCTTCAGACACACTTCAGCGACGATGGAGACTCCGACAGCACCGAAACCCTGGCAACCAACGTAGACACGACAGACAGCACGGCTGAATCGCCACACAACCAGGCTGACTGACATGGAAGCATTCAGCAGGCTCTATCAATCCCTGGATCAGACCACCTCCACCAATGCCAAGGTTGCGGCCATGGTGAGCTATTTCGATAGCGCGCCGGCGGCCGACGCAGCCTGGGCCGTCTATTTTCTCAGTGGCAGGCGGCTGAAGCGACTGGTTGGTGCTTCACTACTACGCGACTGGCTCAGGCAAGCGAGCGAATTGCCTGAATGGCTGGTTGAGGATACCTATGCAAGCGTTGGCGACCTGGCTGAAACCATCGCCTTACTGCTCTCGGAGCCGGGACAGTCCCGCGAACAGTACACCTTGTCTGGCTGGGTGGAGAATCAGTTACTGCCTCTGCGTGACTGTGATGCAGACGCACAGCAACGCATAGTGAGTCGCTGGTGGAGCACACAAAGTTACGAACAGTGCTACATCATCAACAAGTTGATGACAGGCGCCTTGCGAGTGGGCGTGTCGCAAATTCTGCTGGCGCGCGCCGTGGCACAACACGCTGACTTGCCACGAGCACTGGTCCTTCACCGACTCATGGGCGAATGGACGCCCGATGCCGAATTCTGGCAAGAGCTGGTCAGCCGCGACAACGGTCAGTCGGTGCCCTCCAGACCCTACCCTTTCTGCCTCGCCTCACCGCTCGAAGCGCCGGTTGAGTCACTTGGATCCGTTCAACACTGGCTGGCCGAGTGGAAATGGGATGGCATACGTGCACAGCTGATACGCCGAGGCGGCGAAACCTATCTGTGGTCGCGTGGCGAAGAGTTGATGGGGCCTCGGTTTCCCGAAATACTGCAAGCATCCACTCAATTGCAGGATGGTACGGTGCTCGATGGCGAAATTCTGCCCTGGAACAACGATGGCGTCATGCCGTTCGCAGCGCTGCAACGGCGTATCGGGCGCAAGACGGTCGGTAAGAAATTACTGGCCGACGTACCGTGCCTGTTTCTGGCCTATGACATCATGGAATGGCAGGGTAACGATATTCGTGAACACACCATGCAACAGCGGCGTGAACAACTAGAGCGTGCGATTACGCCGCTTCAACTCGACCGGCTGCGTATCTCGGAAGTCGTGGAGGCACAGCAGTGGACCGAACTGGCCGAGCTGCGCTCCCAGTCCCGAGTCAGACAAGTTGAGGGCTTGATGCTCAAGCATAACGAGGCCACGTATGAAACCGGTCGCAAACGCGGTTTATGGTGGAAATGGAAAGTTGAGCCGTATACCGTTGATGCCGTGATGCTTTATGCGCAGGCAGGTCACGGCAAACGCGCCAACCTGTTCACCGATTATACGTTTGGTGTCTGGCAGGACAATGCGCTGGTGCCCATTGCCAAGGCCTATTCAGGTCTGGACAACCAGGAGATCAATGAGCTGGACAAGTGGATTCGTCGTCATACTCAAGAGAAATTTGGTCCTGTGCGATCGGTGACTGCGGAACAGGTTTTTGAGCTCGCATTTGAAGGCATCAATTTATCCACTCGCCATAAATCGGGAATTGCCGTGCGCTTCCCACGTATCGCTCGATGGCGCCGCGACCTGGCACCGAAAGATGCCGATACGCTGGACGATGTAAAGCGATTGATCACTCATGAACCTTGATCAGGCTATTGAAAAAACCGAACGGTGGTATGAAGACAAGCAATGGACCGTGTTCGATTTCCAGCGCGATGCCTGGCTCGCGTGGCACAGCGGTCAGTCGGGGCTGATTCACTCACCAACCGGTAGCGGCAAAACCCTGGCCGCCTGGCTTGGTCCCGTGCAGGATGCACTGTGCAACACGCCTGATGACGACCTGCTGCGAGTGTTGTGGATCACCCCTCTACGGGCACTGGCAAACGATACTCGCAGCAGTCTTGAGCAAGCAGCCGAGGCGCTTGGCGCAAGTGTTACCGTCGATATCAGAACCGGTGATACGTCTACGTCACGCAGGAGCAAACAGCGCTCGACACCACCTTTCGCACTGGTGACAACGCCCGAAAGCCTGTCTGTCATGCTCAGTTACCCCGGTGCGGAAATCGGATTGTCGGGGATTCACACCATTATCGTCGACGAATGGCACGAACTGCTGGGCAGCAAACGCGGTGTGCAATTGCAACTGTGCATTGCACGCCTCAAATCATTGAACACCCATCTGCGTATCTGGGGAGTGTCCGCCACATTGGCCAATCTTGATGAGTCCATGCGCGTACTGCTCGGCCCGCAGCAGCGCGGCACTCTCATTCAGGGCGTGGTGCCCAGAGCCGTGGAGATCAACAGCGTTTTGCCCGACAACAACGCGCGCTTCAAATGGTCCGGGCATCTCGGCTTGCAACTGGTCCAGCCGGTCATCAAAGCGATTGATAATGCAGGCACTACACTGCTCTTCACCAACACTCGTTCACAGGCAGAGCTCTGGTTCCAGGCGCTACTCGACGCACGCCCTGACTGGTTGCACGACATTGCCCTGCACCATGGTTCACTAGACAGAAAACTGCGCACCGAGATAGAAGATCA
>CALLPU010000250.1 GCA_938016235.1 uncultured Granulosicoccus sp.
GCCACACGTGTCTATAACCATAACTTCAAGCTTGACCCCATTGTGCGCAGCCTGCTGGACACCGATGTTTACAAGCTGTTGATGCTGCAAACTATCTGGAAAGAAAGACCCAATGTGCCAGTGACGTTTTCGTTAATCAACCGCACCCATACGGTGAAGCTGGCAGAAGAGCTTGACGAACAAGAATTACGCGCCCAGCTGGATCACGCGCGCTCCATCAGGATCAGCAAGAAGGAGCTGATCTGGTTAACCGGTAATACGTTTTATGGTCGCGAACGATTGTTCACCAAAGAATTTCTGGAGTGGTTGCGTCACTACCAGTTACCGGAGTACCGGTTAAGAACTGAAAACGGTCAATACAAGATTGATATTGAAGGTGACTGGGCGGACGTGACACTGTGGGAGATCCCCATGCTCTCCATCATCAGCGAACTTCGATCCAGAGCTGCCACTCACGGAGTGGGCCGATTCGAACTGGACGTGTTGTACGCTCGCGCAAAAGCCAAGCTGTGGGAAAAGGTACTCAGGCTCAATCAGCTACCCGAGTTGAAAATTGCGGATTTTGGTACTCGCAGGCGTCACAGCTTCTTGTGGCAACGCTGGTGCATTGCGGCCATGAAGGAAGGGCTCGGTGACAAGTTCATCGGTACCAGTAATGTACTGATGGCCATGAACCTCGACCTCGACGCTATCGGTACCAACGCGCACGAGCTACCCATGGTGGAAGCAGCCCTGGCAGAGGGCGATGATGACATCAGGCAATCCCCTTATCGGGTATTAAAGCACTGGAGTCGTACCTACGACGGAAACCTGCTGATTGTATTACCCGACACCTATGGCACCAGTGCGTTCCTGGAGAAAGCCCCCGATTGGGTGGCTGAATGGAGTGGCTTTCGGATTGACTCCAAAGAGCCTCTGGCTGGCGGAGAAGAACTGATCCAGTGGTGGCAGGAACGAGGACAGGATCCTGCTGAGAAATTGCTGATCTTCTCGGATGGATTAACGGTCGACAAAATCGTGGAGGTGTATAACCGTTTTAATGGTCGTGTGCGTTTGAGCTTCGGTTGGGGAACCCATCTAACCAACGATTTCAGCGACTGCGCAACCGAATATAACCAGCAACTCAAGGCCATATCCCTGGTATGCAAGGTCACACACGCAAATGGCAAACCCACGGTCAAGCTGTCTGACAACTTTGACAAGGCCACCGGACCCGTACAGGAAATTGCACGGTATCGAGCAATTTTCGGCGAGCAAAACATGCAGCAGCAAGACGTGGTGGTGTAGAGCCCGGGGATGTCGTGTGAACGTAGTTGACACGCAGCATCAGGGGAATCGCTGTTTGTGAGCGATTTATGTTGCGTTCTACTACAACACTAACCCGTCCGCGTCAGTCGGCGTATCAATCCCAGCATGACAAACAGAAATATCAGCGGAAACACGAGCGTTTGCATGAGAAATACCACCACCAGGCTGATCGTGTTTTCACTGATGGACTCTGCCGCTTGCCGATACTCATCAAGCCGCCGGTCTATATCCACTTTGGCTAATGCCTGGCTGTAGATAGCCCGCGCCCGATCCAGCAGTGTCGATGGCTCCTCCTGCCGTTCGGCCATCACTTCATCATTGATGTTTCCAATAGCACGCTGTGCCTGCTCCAGAGAAGCAGATGCTGTGATGTAATCGGCTTCAAGAAACGTGCGATATACCCAGTCATTGGCGATGCTCACCGCGGGCATCATGAACCTCAAGATCAACACGAAAAGAAACAGGCGCTGCACGACCGGTCGAATACCGTGAAGCCTCTGTACCAGCACAGTAGCCACCAGCAACGCTCCAAACACCGACAGCCCAATCAACAAGCCCTTCCAGGCGCTCATGGACAACAGCACTTTCTGAACGCCCAGTGAGCTGCTGGCAAGCATCATGATCCAGGAGAACCGTTCCACCAGATCGTTAACCGGATCCAGTATCTGGCCGGGTGTGAAATTGACGCCGACACCTGCCGGCTGGATAGCAACCTCGGTTCCCTGCGCAACAGAAATAACCCCGTTGAGACCGCGCGCCAGGGCATAGCCGACCAAGGCGCGTTTGAAGGCGTTATCAACGTGCGACTGACCGACAGTATCCGTGACCGGCAGCAGCGCCAGCAGAACGGCCACAACAGTTGCCAGGATGACGAGCGCAGAACGCCCGGTAAGTGACCGAAACGGACTCATACCGCTGTACAACCAGCTTGCTCAAGGCATAACACGCCATGAACAGAGACAATGCAATGACTCGTCGACGTTGTCATTGGACGAGTCACACTCAGCCGGTTCAGGCAGTCGCCCGCACCGTACTGCCACGTACCTGTTCAAGACATTGCGCAAACCGTAATACGGCAGCATCCACATCCTTCAGCTTGTCCAGACCAAACAGGCCAATGCGGAACGTCTTGAAACCTTCAGGCTCACCAATCTGCAATGGCACACCAGCCGCTATCTGCATACCGGCGGCCGCAAAGGCGCGACCCGAATGAATGTCGTCATTATCCGTGTAGTACACCAGTACGCCCGGTGCGTGAAACCCATCAGCAGCCACACTGGTAAAACCGGCTTCATCGAGTAACTGTCGGATACGTGCACCCAGTTCTGCCTGCTGCTGTTTTGCGGCGGCAAAACCATGCTGCGCAATCTCGTTCATGACATCACGAAACACAATCAGGCCATCCGTTGGCATCGTGGCATGATAGGCGTGCTTGCCATCAAGATAAGCCTCCATGATCTGCGACCATTTTTTCAGATCAATGGCAAAGCTGTTGCTGGTTGTGCCCTGCATAACCTGATAGGCGTGTTCGCTCAACATCACAACTCCAGCGCAAGGTGTTCCACTCCAGCCCTTTTGTGGCGCCGTGACCAGAACATCAACACCGGTGGCCTGCATGTCAATCCAGGCCGTGCCTGATGCCACGCAATCGAGCACAAAGATACCGCCGTAGGCATGCACCGCATCAGCAACCGCTTTCAGGTAGCTATCAGGGAGCATCATGCCGGCGGAGGTTTCTACATGCGGGGCGCACACGACATCGGGCTTTTTGTCGGCTATCAGCGCCACCACATCGTCCACAGCAACAGGAGCGTAGGCCGCGCCAGCAGCGGCGGACACCGGCTGCGCACACAACACTTCGTGCTCGGACGGTATGCTGCCCATATCGAAAATCTGTGACCAGCGAAAACTGAACCAGCCATTTCTGATAACGGTGCAGCGCTTCTGCAAACAGAACTGGCGGGCGACCGCCTCCATGCCATAACTGCCACTACCCGGCACGATAACGGCGCGGTGCGCACTGTAAACATCCGTCAGTGTTGCGTGTATGTCGCGCATGGTCTGCTGAAACTGCGCAGACATGTGATTCACGGAACGGTCTGTATAGACCACTGAATACTCGAGCAACCCATCCGGATCAACTGAGTCGAGTAATCCTGCCATGATGTGATATTCCCTTCAGAGTGAGCCCGTAACGATACCACCTGTTGGCGCTTTGCCGGTATACACGTTGAGCCACGTAACTTGACATGATCTCAAGTGACAACCTCGTCTCCAATGGCCGGTGTCGCTGTAATGAGCGCACGTGTCGGTGTAGGGCAGACATCCGCATGGCCCGCACGGCAGACCCTGACAGCGCCATCAAGCCACTAGTCCAGGAAATCGACATGTTCCTCAACAGCAACACGCTCCGTGACCAGCGTATTTTCGATAGCGTCAGGATCTGCGTAACCCAGCGCCATACCACACACGACGATCTCTTCAGGCTGAATCGGTAACACCTTCCGAACGACTTCATGATAGTCGGCCCATGCGGCTTGTGGACACGTGTGCAGACCCTGTTCCCGCGCCAGTAACATGATGTTCTGCATGAACATCCCGTAGTCGAGCCAGCTACCCGTCGCCAAATCGCGGTGCAGTGTAAAAATCAGACCGACCGGCGCATCAAAAAAGACGTAGTTACGCCGATGTTGTGCATGCGTGCGCTCCCGATCTCCCTTTTTGATATCCAACAGACCGTAAAGACTCCACCCCACTTGCCGGCGTCGGGACAGGTAGGGCTCGAACCAGCGTTCCGGGTAGTATCGAACCTCGCTGTCATAACCGGGTGATTGCTCATCGAAAGCAGTACAGCAGGCGTCGCACAGCTGCTGTCGGGTGTTGCCCGTGACCACATACGTTTTCCAGGGTTGCATGTTGGTGCCACTGGGCGCCCGAGATGCCTTTTGCAACATCGAGGCGATGGTGTCTCGCGGCACATCTGATGCAAGGAACGCCCTCAATGAGCGACGAGTATCCACAGCGTCTGAAACGCTGGAAGACGAGTCATAACTGATGTGCTGGGTCATGATCAATAAATATTACGTTGCGAAGATTACCTTGAATACGCTCAAGTATGCTTAAGTGAGGGAAGAGACACTTGCACCTGCTAACGGTACCATTATGAACATCACCGCCGCTGTTTTTGACATGGATGGCTTGTTGATCGATAGCGAGCGCATTGCCTTGCGCGTATTCCAGGAAATCTGCGACCACTACTCGCTAGGCGAGCAATTCAATCTTTATCTGCAAGTGCTGGGGACCAACAATGTCACCACCCGGCAGGTTCTCAGTGATGCACTGCCAGCCGCCATTAACCCAGACACCTTCATGTCGCGATGGCTGGATCGTTACACTGAGGAGACCAGCAAACCAGTCCCTTTGATGAAGGGCGTTATCCCGCTGCTGGATTTTCTGGATTCGTGCAATATTCCCAAGGCCGTCGCTACCTCGACAGACACCGATCGTGCATTGGAAAAACTGGAAAAAACCGGCATCCTGAATCGCTTTTCTACCGTAACCGGCGGAGATCAGGTGAGTCGCGGCAAGCCGGCTCCTGATATTTACCTGAAATCTGCTGCATCAATCAGCGCCGATCCGGCCACGTGCATGGCGCTGGAAGATTCCCCCAACGGGGTGAAAGCAGCGCTGGGCGCCGGGATGCACACCATACAGATACCGGAGCTCGTTGAGCCAGATGAACAGCTTCTGGCGATGGGTCACATCGTACTGACCGACCTGCATGCCGTGATTGACCATCTGACACGGTTCAGACGCACCGCGTAGAAATCGACGCCATGCCCGTCAAGTTTCAAGTTGGGTTCGCTGCCAAGACGGTACAGCTGAATTGACGGCCACCCGGCTCTGACGTCAACCAACCGTCTCCCGCATTTTAAGCAGTGTTCATAGTATTCTGTGGTTCCGCGATCACATGTGATCGGATTCCCGCAACCTAACCCATGAACACACTGATAGTCGGTGCTGCCGGCATGATTGGTCAGAAACTGGCCAATCGCCTCACAGCCGATGGCCGAATTGGCGAGCAAACGCTCACCGCGCTGGTACTGGCTGACGTCATCAAACCGCCTGAACCCACGCCGGCCAACACGCTCGACACTACGTGTACAGCCTGCGATCTGACTCAATCTGGTATCGCTGAACAACTGGTTGCCTCTGAACCGCACCTCATATTTCACCTGGCGGCCATCGTCTCGGGCGAGGCGGAAGCGAACTTCGAAAAGGGCTATGAGATCAATCTGGATGGCACCCGCGCCCTGCTGGAGGCTATCCGAGCGCGCCATGAGGCAACCGGCTACAAACCGACCGTGATCTTCACCTCATCGATCGCCGTTTACGGTGCGCCGTTTCCGCCGGTAATCGACGATGAATTTCACCTGACCCCGCTCACCAGCTACGGCACTCAAAAAGCCATCTGCGAATTACTACTCGCGGATTACAACCGACGCGGTATCGTTAATGGTATTGGACTACGCCTGCCCACCATCTGCATACGCCCCGGCAAACCAAACAAGGCTGCCTCCGGTTTTTTCTCCAACATCCTGCGTGAACCCATTAACGGTCAAACCGCAGTATTGCCGGTTGATGACACCGTGCGCCATTGGTTTGCCAGCCCGAGAGCCGCCATCAACTTTCTGATCCATGCCGCAGGTTTACCGCGTAACACGGTGGGGCCCCGGTGCAATATGAACCTGCCGGGATTATCAGTCACGGTGGCACAACAGCTGCAGTCGCTGGAACGAGTCGTGGGATCAGATGCCTTGAAGCTTGTCCGACACCAACCCGATGACTCTATCCGGGCTATCGTCTGCAACTGGCCTGAGTCGTTTAATGCACAGCGCGCAGAAGCGTTGGGCTTCATTGCTGAACGCAGCTTCGATGACATCATTCGCGTCTATCTCGAAGATGATCTGGTGCGGTCCGACCAACAAACTAAATGAACAACGACCACCGGTACGTCATTTATTGGGTGATGATCTACCCTGAATACCGCGACCATGAATCGTAGAAAAGCGCTGGTCATAGGATCGGGTATTGGCGGAATTGCGTGTGCCATACGGATGCAAAGCTTAGGCTTTGACACCACGATACTGGAGAAACTGGACGGTCCCGGTGGGCGAGCATCTGTGCACAAGGCTGAAGGCTTCACGTTCGACATGGGCCCCACCGTTCTAACCGTGCCGCACTTCATCGAAGAATTGTTCTCGCTGGAACGTGACAAGGCAATGCTTGGGGAAGCTGACTTCCCGCCGGAAATCCTCGATGAAAATCAACGGATCAAGGAAGGCGTTAGCGGCGGTCCAAATACTCAGCGGTATGTTGATATCCGGCCGATCCTGCCGTTTTATCGCATCTATTTCGATGACGGAACCTGGTTTGACTACGACTGCGATCCGGATAACACCCGCGCCCAGATTGCCCGTCTTGCACCGGAAGACGTCGAAGGCTACGACCGTTTTCACGAAGCGGCAAAGGCCATCTTCGACCGCGGATTTCTGGAATTGGGGTACACCTATTTCGGGGATATCACCAGCATGCTGAAGGTGACGCCAGACCTGATCAAGCTTGACGCAGTACGGTCGCTGTTCTCGTTCGTTAAAAAATATTTCAAGAGCGACAAGATGCGCCAGGTTTTCAGCTTCGAAACCCTTCTCATTGGCGGCAACCCTCAAAAGGTACCGGCAATCTACGCCATGATTCACTTTGTTGAAAAAACCTGGGGTGTGCACTTTGCTATGGGCGGCACTGGCGAGCTGGTTGCAGGGCTGATCACAAAGTTCGAAGAGTTGGGTGGCCGTGTAGAGTATGGTGCAGAAGTCGCCCGAATCAACGTCACTCGCCAGCACGGCAAACCTCAGGCAACGGGCATTTCTCTACAGGACGGTACGGTTCAAGAAGCCGACGTGGTCATTTCCAACTCCGATTATGCGAACACCTACCTCAAGCTGGTTGATGCCCGCTATCGGCGTATCAATCGAGATTCCCTGGTAAAACTTCGTAAGCAAAGCATGTCCCTCGTGGTTATCTACTTTGGTTTCAAAGCCGATGACAACGACCCGGATCTTCAACATCACAATATTATTCTGGGCCCGCGTTACGAAGAACTGCTGACAGACATCTTTGACAAGAAGGTGCTGGCTGATGATTTTTCACAATACCTGCACATACCCACACTGACAGATCCCAGCCTGGCACCTCCCGGGCATCATGCTGCGTATACGCTGATACCCGTGCCCAACAAACTGAGCAATTTGAACTGGTCAGAGCTGAGTGAAAGCTATACCAACACCGTGCTGACGTTCCTCGATGAACGAGGTTACATTCCCGGCCTGAGGAACAGGCTGGTGTATCAGAGAACCATCACACCAGACTACTTCGAAGGCACCCTCAACGCTCATCTGGGCAATGGTTTCGGCGTGGAACCGGTGTTAATTCAATCAGCCTATTTCAGGCCTCACAATCGAAGTGAAGATGTGCGCAACCTCTACCTGGTAGGCCAGGGCACACAACCTGGAGGGGGCACACCATCGGTCATGATGTCAGCCAAGATGACAGCGCGTGTTATCGCCAAGGATCTTCAGGTTGACGCCGGTATAGTGAACGCCTGTCCTGCTGGCCAAGTAAACCCATAGTATAGCGGTGGGCCCGATTATCAGTCTTTTTCAGAGCAGCGCCAACGCCTTATGAACCTGAGCCGCATAGAGACATTCACTAACGAGTTTGTGTGCTTCGTGAAAGTCACAACCGATGATGGCGCAACGGGCTGGGGGCAAGTGGCTCCGTATCATGCCGATATCACCGCTCAGATAGTGCATCGGCAAGTGGCCGTTCATGTACTGGGGCGCAGCGCGCAAGATATCCAGGATATCAATGTCCTTGTGAATCTGGTCAAAGAACGAGAACACAAGTTTCCAGGATCACACTTATACCGTGCCATTGGTGGCCTGGATACTGCCCTGTGGGATTTACACGGACGACTGGAAGGCAAACCGGTTTGCAGCCTGATCGGTGGCACACCGGGTACGGTTCGCGCTTACGCATCATCCATGAAAAGAGACATAACACCTGCTGGCGAGGCCAGACGTTTTGAAGCACTGAGAAACGACTATGGATTCGATGCCTTCAAGTTCCGTGTTGGCTCGGAGTGCGGGCACGATGAAGATGAATGGCCTGGCCGCACTGAGGAAATCGTCCCCACCGTCAGACGCACACTGGGCTCTGATGTTCAACTGCTGGTTGATGCCAATTCATGCTACTCGCCCGACAAAGCCATACACGTTGGCCAGTTGCTGCAAAGTGAAGATGTATCCCATTTCGAAGAACCGTGTCCCTACTGGGAATTTGAGCAGACCAGGCAGGTAACCGAGGCGCTGGAGATAGATGTTACCGGAGGTGAGCAGGATTGCGAACTGGCTACGTGGCAACGCATGATCGACGACAAGATCGTCAACATCATCCAGCCGGACATTTGCTATCTCGGTGGCCTGACACGCACGTTACAAGTGGCAGCCATGGCGCAGATCGCCGGGCTTCCCTGCACACCGCATTGCGCCAACCTGTCCATGGTGACGCTGTTTACCATGCATCTGCTGCGAAGCATTCCCAACGCAGGAAAGTACCTGGAGTTTTCCATAGAGGGCGAGGACTACTATCCGTGGCAGCAGGATCTTTTCGTTGAATCGCCCTATGTCATTGTCAACGGCCACGCCACAGTCACCGACAAACCGGGCTGGGGCGCGGAACCTAATCCTCGATGGCTGGCCAGATCTACCCATCAGGTATCCACACACGGCTGACTCGTCTGCCACCGCCCCTATCCCACTCAGGATCACATCCGTTACTCAAGGGCCATGATTGAACTCGCCAATATCGACAAACACTACACACTTGCCGACACAACATTCACGGTGTTGCAGTCACTGAATCTGTCGGTGACACAAGGCGAACGGGTTGCCATTGTGGGCCCGTCGGGATCGGGTAAATCCACATTACTTCTCATACTCACGGGTCTGGAAGACGCAACCCATGGCACAGTGTCTATCGCCGGACAAACTCTGAACACACTGTCTGCTGATGTACGGGCCGATATGCGTCGAGAGCAGATTGGCATCGTTTTTCAATCTTTCCACTTGATTCCAACACTTACCGCGCGAGAAAACGTGGCACTACCACTTGAGATCAGTGGTCATGCGCAAAGCCGGCAGCGCGCTGTTGAACTACTCGACAGAGTCGGTTTGAGTGAACGCAAGGATCACTATCCAGCGCAGCTGTCCGGTGGCGAGCAACAGCGTGTTGCCATGGCGCGGGCCCTTGTGCATGAACCTGCACTGGTTGTGGCAGATGAACCTACCGGCAACCTGGACGAAGCCACTGGCGAAGCCGTTGTGCAGTTGCTGTTCGATCTGAATCAGGATTCAGGCACAACATTAATACTGGTTACCCACGATCCGGAGCTCGCATCGCGTTGTGATCGAACACTTCGGCTACACGACGGGCAACTCAACCAAGTGACACCGTAGTGTACTGTGACCTTCAAAGTACACTAGCCTTGGGCCTCTATCCACGAAAGGCTAACGGATAACTCACTGCTGAATCACTTACCACTCGCTGCTACCAACCCGCATTCTGACTATGACTAATCTGCGCGGACTCACCCGATTTGCCCTGCGTGACCTGCAGGGCAGCCGTGCCATGCGCTCTCTCTGGGTGTTCTGCGCCAGTTTGGTTCTGGGTATTACGCTTGTCTCGGCCTGTGCAAATCTGCTGCAACTGGTGAAACAGGGATTTGATACCGAACAACGGTACCTGTTCGGTGGCGATCTGCAGATCAGTCAACGCACACCACTGCAAACCGATCAGCTGGCGTGGATCACGGCTAACGCCGAGGTGTCACGTCTGATGGAGCTACGCACCATGCTCGGCACACCATCGGGAGACTTCACCGTTGTGGAACTCCAGAGTGTTGACGCAAACTACCCGCTGTATGGCGAAGTTGTGCTGTCACCACAGCAAAACCTGTCTACTGCGGTGGAGCAGTCAGCGACAGGCGTGTGGGGAGTGGCGGTCGACCCGATACTGGCAGAGCAACTCAGCCTTGAGGCAGGCGATCAGTTAACCATCGGTACACTGACCGTGGAAATGCGCGCCATCATTGTGAACCAGCCAGATCGGAGCTTGCGAGCGGATGTGCGTGGTCCACCCGTGATAATTGACTCAGAGGCGTTAGTCGCCAGCGGGCTATTACTGCCCACAAGCCTGGTGGATTATGACTATCGTGTGAAGACCGAGACACCTCCTCAACGGTGGCGCGAGCAACTGCGTGAAGCTTTCCCCACCGCAGCGTGGGAGGTGCAAACCGTTCACGAGCGCAGCGACTTTGTCTCACAGCGCCTGGATCAGGTTGCCTCCGTCTTGCTACTGATCGGATTCAGTACCTTGTTTATCGGTGGGCTTGGCGTATCCAACAGCATCAGCGCTTACTTGCAAACCAAGTTCGGCACACTGGCTACGCTTCAGTCGCTGGGATGCCGGGACGCACACGTGGCCATCGTGTTCGTCGGCCAGGTGTTGCTACTGGGATTACTGGCCAGCGCTGTGGGCGCCATCCTGGGTGCCACGGTTGCCTGGGCAGCCGCTGCGCTACTCAGCGCACAACTCCCCATCGATACGAGCCTGTCCTACCTGGTTCAGCCAACCTTGCTTGCCATTGCCTTTGGTACGCTCACAGCATTGCTGTTTGCACTCCCTCTACTGGGCAGCACATTGGCACTGCCCACCGCACAACTCATACGCGGATGGTCTGCTGCATCGCGTACTGCAGCACCCACGCCGTACCGATTGGCCATGCTACTCACCCTGCTCATACTGATGCTGTTGCTGCTGGCACTGATTCCCGAACCGCTCGTTGCTCTCGGGTTTGTACTGGTGGTGATAGTGATGCTCCTGACGCTTGAGACACTGGTCCGTCTGATTCGTCATATCGCACGTTTGTGCACCGGCTTCCGCTCTCTCGACAAACAGGTCGCATTGAAACTGGCCGCAGCGAGCCTTGCCAGACAGGGCTCGTCCCTTCGACCGATGCTGCTCTCACTGGGCACGGCAATGACACTGCTGGTGGCCTCAACACTGGTTATTGCAGCCACCGTCAACACGTTGAATTCAGCCGTGCCGTCTCGTGCACCGTCGTTGGTGTTTTACGACTTGCAACAACCCCAGCGCGAGGATTTCATCAGGCTGTCCGAGTCACTGGACGGTTTTCAGGAAATCGTCGTTGCACCGTTGGTGCTGGGGCGTTTGAGCACGGTCAATGGCGAGCAACTGAACGACAGCGCCAATGCGCAGCGTGCACTTGAAGCCAATGACGAACATAAACTGAGTTACCGCCAGCCCGGTGTTGATAACACAAGCGTGGTACGCGGCCAGTGGTGGCCATCCGACTACACAGGCCCCCCACTGGTTGCGATGGAAGACAGAGAGGCCGATCAACTCGGGCTACAGGTGGGCGATGAGTTGGTGTTCTCCATATTAGGTGGAACCGTTGAGGCGACGCTGAGTGCCATTTACTCGCAGGCCCGTTTCGAAACCAGCTTCTGGCTGGAGGCCGTGTTCACCGACGATGTACTGGAGCCGTACATCAGCAGAAATATCGGTAGCTTACGTCTGGACGCCACAACTGATGTAGCGGCCATGCGAGTGATCGCCGAGCAGTTTCCCAACGTTGTTCTGTTGCGAACCGCAAAAATTCTCGCCGCAGCACGCTCGGTGCTTTCCCAGGCCAGCGTCGGTGTCCTGGCTATTGCTGCGGTCAGCCTGGCCGCCAGCATTCTGGTCATGGCCAGCGTGGTGGCGGTGAGTCGTCAGCGTCAGGTGTATGAGGCCTCTGTCATGCACGCCATCGGTACACGCATGAGCCTTATATTGCGCAGTGTCGTGTTTGAATATGGTCTGCTTGCGCTGGTACTGACACTGTTTGCAACCGTCATCGGCAGTGTTGTAGCCTGGATCATCCTGACCTTCTGGTTAAAACTTACCGTCGGTGGCGTGTGGGTCATCGGTTTGCTGGTGGCAGCTTGCACCAGTAGTCTTTGCCTGTTGGCGGGTGCAGCCTGGCTGATCAGATCATTGAATGTGTCACCGGCCATGCTGCTAAAGCGATCCGCAGGCTGATCCGGTCGGCGTGACGCGGTCGGCGTGACGCGGTCAGCGTGACCCGGTCAGGGTCTACCCGGATGAACAACCCGTATCCGTCACACGTCTTTGAGAAGCCGCAGCGCATCGTAAACGGCGGCGTGAGTGTTGCGAGCCGACACCGCATCGCCAATGCGGAACAGCTTGAATTGCCCTTCGGCGTTGGTGTTCACAGCCTGCGGGCGACCTTCAATCAACGCATCATAATCCACCGCACCCAGATTCGATGAATAGGGTTTGAGGGCGAAGTACAGATCATCCAGTGGCACGGTGCCGTTGTTGACTACAATCTGATCGAACGTATCACTCTGCTGATGATCGCTGTAATCGGTGCCAATGACGGCACTGAGCGCGTTCCCGTCAATGTGCACGTCGAGAAGCCGTCTCGCCACTGTAAAGGTGATGTTCGTGCTTTGCAGGCTTCGCATATAAGGCACAAGATTCATCCCCATCACCTCCGGTGCTATCAGCCTGTCTGGCGTCATGTAGGTCACCGTGGCGCCCGATGCGGCAGCGATTTCAGTCGCCTGCAGACCAGCGTGATCGCCAGCGTTGTCGTACACAAGAACGGTTGAACCGGGTTTCTCGTCGCGCGAGATCAGATCCCAGGCAGACAGCACCAGGTCGTTGCCGTGCTCCAGCACAGCGGTGTGAGGCAGCCCGCCCGTTGCAACGATAACCACATCAGGATCTCGTTGCAGTACGTCGTTCGCTTCTGCCCAGGTATGGAAC
>CALLPU010000251.1 GCA_938016235.1 uncultured Granulosicoccus sp.
GGCGCGAAGGATTCTCCGGCCTGCATCAGATTCTGATAGGCCTGACGCGCGGCAGATTCCGCTGCCAGTGCCATTCGCGCATCTTTAAGCGTGTTCTGGGCAACGTTGGACGCGACCCTGGTCGCAACCGGGGTTGCAGTCTTGACGACGGTACCGGCGCCCTGGCTGGCCAGCGTCTTGTCCGCCTGGGGTGAATCCCAGAATGCAATGATGCCCGCCTTACTCAGCTCGTGACCGGATATCGCATATTTGGAACTCAGGTTATAGGTAACACCTGCACCAACGGCCGCTACAAAGCCAATGCCTGAGAGTGCTGCTGCACCTGCGAACACAACATCCGCCATGACCTTGGTTGCAAACAGCGCATCGGTGACTGCCACGGCGCCGTCGAGTGCTCCTTGATTCAAATTCGCGACCTTCGCAAATTTCCGCTTTAAATCAACCCGACACTCCTGGGCTTCAGTATTCTTGCGCTCCAGAAAACTCATGACATCAGAGGCATTCGCGCCCGTCGAAATTTTCTTCAATTCCTTGACGCTGGATTGAAATATTTGCTCCCGGTTAGCTTTGTATTCTGCGTGAGAAGACAAATCAATATCCCAGGTTCCGGCAGTTCCCTTCAGTAAATATTGAACAACCGCGTTATCGAATCTTTCCCACTTGATCGATGCACCTGACGATAGTGATTTCTGGGTCGCATGAACCCATAGACTCCTGAGTACCTTTTCAGTATCAAGTACAAGAACATGGGGCGGTTCGGACATGCCAATGTCATGGCAGGATATACACAGATCAGTAGTCATTCCAGATTTCTCCATTCCGGGTTGTGCGTGTACAACGGCTACATGAAACTTCAACTCAACATTTCATGCTGCACATCCTGAATGAGAAGACAATAAACTCATGTCGACTAATCACGTATTCAAGGTGAATTGTTACCAACAAATAGAACGGGTGATTTCACAGGTAAAGCATCTGCATGCGGCCGATGCAATGGTAATTACCGGTGTCCGTGGTTCCATGTCAACGTCAGCAGGGTATTTCTCCAAACCTGAAACTTAAGAACTCGGGATTTCCCCGTCTACACCTGGGCGAAAACAGAGTAGAGGTGAGCCACTACACCTCATCTGACTCAGACGTGGCTGACCGCACCAGAGTAGCTAGCGTAGCAAGCCCATGTCCATACAGATCCGGTCGAGTGTGACTGAAGTTCAAACGGATGTAGCCAGGTGCCGTATCAGGGTCAATAAAGAAGGGCTCACCAGGCATGAACGCAACCCCCGCTTCAATCGCTGGCTGCAACAGCTTGCGGGTATCTATCGACAGAGCACCCTGCAGCTTCAACCAGAAAAACAGGCCGCCCGTGGGTACTTGCCAACTGGCCAGCGCACCGAAATGCTCATTCAATGCTTCGCTGAAAAGATCGCGACGCGATCGATAGCTATCCTGTATATCACGCAATCGAGCATGAACCGGTTCATCACACAACATCCGATAGACAAGACGCTGGGATAACCGATTACTGTGCAGATCAGCCGCTTGTTTCAATTTCAACAAAGGCGGATACAAAGCCTCTGAACAGACCAGGTATCCCAATCGTAAACCCGGCGCCAACGTCTTCGAGAAACTCGATTGATACACCCACTCGGCACGCTCAAGCATCGAACAGATTGGCTGCCTGTCGCAGGGCTGATAAAACAGTTCCCGATAGGGATCATCTTCAAACAGCATTGTCTGGTTGCTATCACAGGCAGTGGCCAGCAATGCGCGTTGTGATGCCGTATACACACGCGACGATGGGTTCTGGAAGGTCGGATTGACATACAGCATGTCGGAAGACAACGCCTGCTGGTTATCCGAGCCACCCACTGCCTGCTCCAGTGAATCGATACAGAATGGCACCAGTGTTGCGCCAAACAGCTTGAATACCTGCAGAGCCGCCAGATACGTGGGTGACTCCACCGCAATTTGCCTGCCTCGCTCTATCATCAGCTTGGCAACCAGATCGATGCCCTGCTGAGAACCGGACAACACCAGTACTCTGGATGCATCAACATCAAATCCACGTTGCCGTAGATCCTGTGCAATACGATCCCGTAACAACCATTCCCCTTCCGACGGCCCGTACTGCAAATCTTCGTCTTCGACGCAGCCGATATCAATAGCGGGAAATGTATCGCTGGCAGGTAGGCCACCAGCAAAGGAGATCATGCCGGGTTGCGACGCCGACGCCAACACATCGCGAATGGGCGATGCCTGAAGCCTGGTCATGCGCTTGGCTAGTCTGGTGTTCATGATGATATCAACCTGTTGGATCGCGGTTAAGTCAATTTTCCATACTAGGTCAATAATAATGACCTATTGACAGACTACCTGCCCATGACTATTGTGTCAACATGGTTGACTCTTCCAACATGACCGATAATCATGAAGCAATAGAATTGCTCTACCGGGGTTATCGTGCTTTTACTGATCAGGCAGATCGCCTGCTGGAGAAGCGTGGACTCAATCGAGCACACCATCGGATACTGTATTTCGTGGGCCGCAACCCAAATGGTTCTGTTGCAGATCTGCTGGACGCACTGGCTATCAGCAAGCAGGCATTGAATGTTCCACTGCGTCAACTCATCAGTATGGAATTGATCAGCAGTCAACGAGCACAAAACGATGCGCGGGTGAAAATGCTGCGCCTCACCGCCACCGGCAAGCGTCTGGAATCCCGATTAACTCAGGCACAATCTGCACTGCTTGACTCGGTGTTCGAGCAGTCCGGATCAGATGCCGAGGATGCCTGGCTCGAAGTGATGCGACTACTGTCACAGTCTCACGAGGCGTGACCGCAACCCACTAGCTGGCAGCGACATCGCCAGTAACCTGGGTTGCACCACACGCAATTGATCAATATCTGCGTAATGCTGAATGGCCTTACACCGTCGTAAAGAACATGCAAAGCGCAGGACAGCTGTGAACCCGATAGTAGCTACCCGTGGAGACAGACAACGTCATGTCTTCACCATCAACGCGCCAAGGTGCGCACTGCCCTTTTTACCTGTGAATCAGGAGTTATCACCATGACCCATCGTCAAACGATCACAGCCCTGTCACTCATCATGGTGACGACTTTCGCCAATTTCGTTGATGCCAGTCAGAGCGGCACATCGTTGAACACCGAAGTTCAATCTGCCATAAGCACGGGTCAGGTTAGAGCCGTGTTGGAAAACGGAGTAGCCACGTTATACGGCAACGTGGAGTTTCGAGTAGACGCCAATGCAGCCGCTGCTGCAGCCGCTCGATACAACGGTGTTGACACGGTGATTAACCGCATCTTTGTATCCGACTAGTGGGTCTTACGGTTAATCAGGTGACAGACAGTTGTGCCTCACGTCGTCAGCACAAGATAACCGGTATCCGCGTCGTTCAGCGCAACTAGTCATTGCCACCCACAAACACTTGTACTGACGCAGTGTACGAGGTACTTTGTGGCGCTTGAGCATTATTCGAGACGCCGATAGTGAGCACAGCATGTACGGATCCCGTTGCACTAGGCCTGTGGCACCCGATCGTTGCAATTGAAGATATCCAACCGGGCCTGAATCACACCACGAAACTGCTGGGTAACCGCATCAGCTACTGCCAAGCCGACGCTGATGACGTGCGGGTCTGGTATTCAGATTCTTCGCACCACAACACCTTACCCACAACGCTTGCGTACGGATACGTGTGGACGTGTCTGGGCACACCCGATTCACCGCTTTTCGATCTGCCTGAATATGCCGAGGCTGATCGGCGCAATGTGTGTGCGGCCTCCGTGGGGGTGCGTGTATCAGCGCCACGCGCCGTTGAGAATTTTCTGGATATGGGGCATTTCCCCTTTGTGCATACCGGTATCCTGGGTGCCGAGCCGCACACAGAAGTTCGCGAATACACCGTGACACTGGACGAGCAAAAAGACGAGATACTGGCCACGGAATGCGTGTTCTTTCAACCCCAGGCTGCAGCGGGCTCATCCGGTGGGGCTATGTCGGACTATATCTACCGCGTCCCACACCCCTACTGCTCAGTGCTGTACAAATCCTGCCCCATTGACGAGTCAAGGCTGGATGTCATTGCGCTGTTCTTGCAGCCCATGGATGAGGAGACCGTACGCGCACATGCACTGGTCAGTGTGATTGACGACACCAGTACCGACCTGGATATACGCATGTTCCAGCAAACGATATTCGGGCAGGACAAACCCATACTGGAAAATCAGTACCCTAAGCGCCTGCCACTGGATCCGCGCGCAGAAACTCCCATCAGAGCGGACAAATCCGCTATTGTTTATCGGCGCTGGTTGCGAGCCAAAGGACTGCAGTACGGCGTCATTCCCGCAGCGGCTTGATGCCACCGTACTTGAACTGATTCACACTTTTTTTCGCCTACCACCCCTGCAATCCGGCTATGCCCTCTCAGTGCCGCATGATTGATCTCGATTCAGCCCGACAGCACTGGCATCCCATTGCTGCCAGCAGTGACTTGCCACCGCGCCATG
>CALLPU010000252.1 GCA_938016235.1 uncultured Granulosicoccus sp.
CAATGGCCGTCACTCTGCTCGCGTCGACGCCATTGCTGATCAGATGATCCAGAACACTGTTTGCGCGCAAGATCGACAACCGAAGGTTGGTATCGTCGCTACCTGCCGAGTCTGTATGCCCCGCCACGACCACTTCGAGGCTTGGGCAGCGCGAAATCACGTCAAGCACAGTACCGAGTAGCGCGAAACTTTCCGGATCCAGCCTGGCGCTTCCGCTCCTGAAATAGATCGCTCCTGTGTCAGACAGGATGTCGAAGCGGCCGAGGCATTCTTCCCGAGTCAGGTTTCCAGCAGACTCCAGGGCACTGGATGCTGCCATCACAGGGGCACGCTCGACCGTCTTCACGACGCCTTCTGCGCTGGCCAGCGGCTCAACTCCAGCAGCGGAGTTTCGCTTGAATACCAGGTCAAATGACACGGAACCTGACGGCACGATGGATACCTTCGCCGCATCCTGTAATTTGGCTATACCTTCGTCGAGGTTGAACAGCGCTGTGGCGATAGACACAGGTTCCACCGAGGCTATGGACAATTGATCGTCGGCAAACAGGGTCAGCACCGCATTGACTTCCAGCGTCTTTTTCACGCCGTGCAGATCCAGTTCGAAGGCTATCGGTGTTGTCAGCCTGCGTTTCTGCATCAGTTCAGACATCAGGCTCTCGTTGACTTGCGTACGCACAACCGCCTCAGGAAACTTGAACGTCTCGAAAAACAGAAATCTCATGCGAACATTACGCAGGTCGACTTTCGTATCAACGGAATCGAGCTGTACTCTGACCGTTGCCAATCCAGACTCATCCACCTCGCCCGTAAAGCTTGCGAAGCTGCTGGTCTCCTGTTTAGGGCCGTCTTTTTCCTTAATCGATTGAAATGTCAACGAAGACGACGACGTCTCCATTTGCCAGCCTCCGGCAAACGGGTTGCTCGCCGCTTGTGCATGAACGGCAGAGCTGAGGGCAATCAAAGCGCTCAATGCGATGGCTACTGACAATAGCGCTCCAAGAGGACTTCTGTTTTTTGTTTGACTAACCATGAATAATTTCCCTTGTCGTTTCACGTTCTACTACCGCATCGCTCATCGTTCGATCCGGTGCCCGACTCACTGTATTGGTGCCAGGCCATGGTAATAGGCCGAGCCTGCTCTTGAGGATCCCAAGAATGGGTGATATCGAGCTAAGAGATTCACGTCTACGATGCACTTAGTCAGAAAACCAGAGCTGAATATCACGTGATGAGTACCCTGAAAACTGCGGTCAAACGATTGGGAGCGTTCCTGTGCCTCGCAGCCGCACAACCCGCCTTTGCCGCGGCCGAGAGCCCTCGAATGGCGCTAATAGTTGGCAACAGTGCGTATACCAGTATCGGCGCACTGCCCAACCCCACCGCCGATGCGCGCCTGATGGCCAGCACCCTGGACGACCTGGGATTCGACACCTACCTGGCGCTCGACTCCGATCAGAGCGAGATGAAACGTCAAATCGCCGATTTTGGACGTCGACTGCGAGCGTCGAGCAAAGACACGGTTGGGTTCTTCTATTACGCTGGTCATGGCGTTCAGGCTGATGGCAGGAATTATCTGCTGCCGGTCGAGGCAACCCCCACCGACAAGGCTGATCTGGACCTGATGGGTGTGGAGGCCAACTGGGTACTGCGTCAGATGGAATCGGCCGGGAATCGCACCAACATCATTGTTCTGGACGCTTGCCGGAACAACCCGTTTGTGGCGTCCAGTCGATCCTTGAGCCGCGGACTGGCGCAAATCGACGCCCCAACCGGCAGTTTTATTTCATACGCGACTGCACCCGGAAAAGTGGCTCTGGACGGAGACAGTGTCAACAGCCCGTTTACCACGGCACTGGCCAAGGCACTACCGACACCGGGCTTACCCATCGAACAGATTTTCAAGCGGGTACGCGTTGATGTCATCGAAGCCACCAACGGTAAGCAGATACCGTGGGACAGCTCGTCTCTGGTTGAAGATCTGGTCATGCAGCCCGATGCGTCCTCGACGGCACTGACCGCCGCAGCAACCACACCGGCTCAGTCCGAGGCAGAACTCGAACTGTGGGAATCCGTGAGCGCAAGTGGTGATGCCGATCGAATCTCGCTGTTCCTGCAAATCTACCCAGACAGCCCATTGGCCACCGAGGCCAGAGCCCTGCTGATGGAGACCATCATGACGCCATCAAAAGAACCTGAAGTCATTGTTACCGCTGAGTTGCCAAGCAACACAGTCGTTGAACCAGTGCAAATCCCCGAGCCTGTGGCGCAGCCAGATCCTGAGCCTGTGCAGGAAAACGTCATGAGCGATGCTGAACGCCAGCTCAAGGAACTGGAGCTGATTACTCAGGCCCAATCGAGCAACTCCGCTGCTGACTATCAAGCGTATCTGGATACCTTTCCCGATGGCGTTTTTGTCGATCTTGCCTCCGCAGAAATTGCCAACATAGAGGCAGCCAAGGCTACATCCGCAACGGCCGCTCCCGAAGCACCCGCTGTAGTGGAGGAAGCACCTGTGGTAGAAACAGTTGTTGCCAGCCGTTCAACTGACAATGCCTCTCTAACGATCAATGCCCCTCTGAGCGAAAGTATTGCGCACGTTGGCGAGGCGCGATCCATCAAGGAGCTGTCTCAGGGATCTCCCCTGTTCCCGCCCTTTGAAGGGCTGGATCCTTCCTACTGGCAAAATGAAGTGTGCAGCAATTGCCATGCTTGGGACCAGGCGAGTCTGTGCAAGCAAGGGACGTTCTACACCACGGCAGACCCCGAAGCTGTTGCACGAATACAGCATCCATACGGTGGTTTCTTCAAGTCTGCCTTGCGGGTCTGGGCAGCAGCTGAGTGCCGTTAATGGAGCAACGGGCAAAAGCTACCGATTCAATGCCTGCTCGCTAATGCTGAAACCCCTTCAAAACCCAACCTGATTGACACGACAGATCCGTGAGACGCCTAACATGAACATGAAACGCACGCTCAACACGACCATCTTGACTCTCGTGACCGTACTCTACGCCACGACTGCCAGTGCGGGGACTTGCAAGGGCGTCAAGTTCAACTTCCTGAATACGCTGGATGCGAAGATCAAAGTTGAAAAAGTACTAATCAATGGCAACGGTAAAAAATGGGCACATGACGTAAACAACAAGGTGATCTTCGCCGGCGAAAGTTATACCACTGAAAAGCTGCGGTTCAAAAAGCTCAACGCCGGCACGTCCGGCACGTTTGAAGTCCGTTATATCGGATTCGATGCCAAGACAGGTACGTGGAGCTCACAGAAAACACACGGTAGAAAAACGGTCCGTTGTGACGACAACATGACCATTCGCTTCCGATTCAACTGATCGGCTTTCCACGCGTCATGCCTGTCTGCGAATCGTTGCAGCAACAACAGCCAGCGACAGCTCGGCAGGCTTTGAATTGCCAGACGAAAAGCTCTGTCACTCACCTGTGATCTTTCTTATGATGTAGCCGCCGCTACGATCATCCAGCTCCAGCGTGAGAAATCCACGGGTCTGAGCCTCTTCAAGCATTTTTCCAAATGACTCGAATCCATAGTAACTTTCATTGAAACCAGGGCGCCGACGCTTAAGCGTCTGTTTGATCATCGAGCCCCAGAGCTTATCGTTGCCTTCACGCTCTGATGCCAGGGCAGAGGCCGTTTCAAGCACCAGATCCAGCCCTTCCTGAATCAGCTCTTCATGATGCTCATCCTGATTGGCGGTATCTCCATTGACGTCATCACCTTGCGATGCCGCGCTATCTACCCAGTTTTCAGAAGCCTCTGTATCCGGCTCGGTGAACGACACTTCGGTGCTCGCCTCATCAACTACCGGGTCTTTGCTGGCAGTAGATCTTGCGCTTCGCGAAGGCCGCTTCTTGCCTCGTTTTCGTGTCGGTTTCTTCTTCTCCAACGCCCGGACCAGATCATCATAATAAATAAATTCATCACAGTTGTTGATGAGCAGATCAGACGTGGAGTTCTTTACACCCACGCCGATCACTGTCTTGGCATTCTCACGTAGCTTACTCACCAGTGGCGAGAAATCCGAGTCCCCACTGATGATGACAAACGTATCCACATGCGCTTTTGTATAACAGAGATCCAGGGCATCCACGACCATGCGGATATCGGCGGAGTTTTTGCCCGATTGCCGGACATGAGGAATGTCAATGAGTTCAAACGCTGCTTCATGCATGGGTGCTTTGAAATCCTTGTATCGCTCCCAGTCACAATAGGCTTTCTTGACAACAATACTGCCCTTTACCAGCAGACGCTCCAGGATATGGCTGATATCAAACTTCTGATACTTTGCGTCTCTGACCCCTAACGCGATATTTTCGAAGTCGCAGTAAAGAGCCAGGCTGTAATCGTCAGACGAACCGGCCATGGGCGTGCCAGGGTTGCTATTGAGAGCCCGAGTGTAGACGAAAACAAAGATCCCGTTGCACTTGCAGGCAACGCAGATCTACTAAGCCATGCGCAGTCTTCTATTGCTAACCAGTGGCTATGTTCCGCGGCGGGGCCAACCCGCTACAGACAAGCCTCCAGCAGCGCCCGAGTATTGTCTGCATTCATGATGACCGGATTACCCCCCGTACTGGGGTCGGCGAGCGCTGATGCAGTAAGCGCATCGAGATCGGGGGATACCACACCCAGTTCTGTCAGGTTCCGAGGAATCTGGAAGAGACGATTCAATTCGCCCACCCTGGCATGGAAACCTTCATAACCACCCGGAATACCCAGATAGGCAGCTGCCTGATCCAGACGAGATTCAACGGCACCACGGTTGAACGTCAGCACATTCTGCATCACCACGGCGTTCGTTGTGCCGTGATGCGTGTTGTATACGGCTCCAACAGGATGAGACAACGCGTGTATGGCGCCGAGGCCTTTCTGAAACGCCGTAGCGCCCATCGCCGCAGCACTCATCATGTGCGCACGAGCCTCAAGATCATCAGCCTGTTCATACGCGCGGGGTAAATACTCATTGACAAGCCTCATGCCTTCCAGCGCAATGCCTTGGCTCATTGGATGATAATGCGGCGAACAGTAAGCTTCCAGACAATGAGCAAACGCATCCATACCGGTTCCGGCTGTTATGAAGGCAGGCATTCCGACCGTCAGCTCCGGATCGCAGATGACGATCGCAGGGAGAATGCCCGGATGAAAAATAATCTTCTTTTCATGTGTATCTGCATTGGTCAGCACGGAAGCCCTACCCACTTCTGAGCCAGTGCCAGCGGTTGTCGGAACAGCCACAATAGGATCGATCCCGCTGGCATCCGCGCGAGTCCACCAGTCGTCAACGTCTTCAAAATCCCAGACAGGGCGAGTCTGGCGTGACATGAATGCCAGGGCCTTGCCCAGGTCCAACGCTGAACCACCGCCAAATGCCACAACGCCATCGTGCCCACCTTCGCGATACACCGCCAGGCCAGCGTCCAGATTCTGACCAGACGGATTTGTATCAACGTCAGCAAACAGACTGCGCCCGAGACCACCCTGCTCAAGTAAATCCAGTGCCTGGCTGGTAATCGGCAAGTCCTTGAGGCCACGATCAGTTACCAGCAAGGGCCGGTTGATACCCGCTGACTGGCAGGCGTCAACTAACTCACTGATACGCCCTTGGCCAAAGCGTATCGGAGTCGGGTAATTCCAGTTTCCATTGAGTTGCATAAGGTCTGCCTGTTCATGCGCTGTTGGGTTTGAGAAATCTTACGATGTTTTCTTGAGGTGATACGATTTAGGTCTTGTGACACTGTGATACCCGAGAGTCGACAGGCCAGCCCCCCTGCCTGTGTCCTTGCAACCGGTCCAGCACAGCGCCGGGTCCAGGTAGTCACATCGGTTCATGAACACGGTACCTGTTTCCAGCCGACGCCCCAACCGGGCTGCTCTTGCTGCATCTTGAGTCCACAACGAGGCGGTAAGGCCAAAGTCACTGTCGTTCATGAAGGCCAATGCCTCGTCGTCACTCCTGACTTTCATGATGCCAACAACAGGGCCAAACGACTCTTCACGCATAATTCTCATGTCGTGATCAACATCAACGAGCAACTGGGGAGCCAGATAGGCGCCGCCATCATCCTCTGGAAACAGACTTGTATCTATCAATGCCGTGGCACCCGCGGCAATGGCCTGCTGGGTCTGATCACGAACCAGAGCCGCGAATCGCTCATGTGCCATGGGCCCCAGCGTAACGGATTCATCGAACGGATTCCCCAGCTTGTATCCGGACACTATCGCAACAGA
>CALLPU010000253.1 GCA_938016235.1 uncultured Granulosicoccus sp.
CAATCCATGGCCATCATGGAGTATCTGGATGAGACTCACCCAGCACCAGCACTGCTTCCGGACACCGCGATGGCACGTGCGCGCGTGCGCTCGCTTGCACAGATAGTGGCCATGGATATTCATCCGGTCAACAACCTGAGAATACTGCAGTACATACGATCGGAGTTTGGCGCAGACGATGCCGCTGTCAAACGATGGTTTCAGCAGTGGGCCCGAGAAGGTTTTGATGCGCTGGAAAAGCGGCTTGCCCATGACGAAGATACCGGACGTTACTGTCATGGCGACGCGGTTACGCTGGCCGATGTCTGTCTGGTATCTCAAGCCATAAACAATCAGCGTTTTGATGTGGCCATCGAAGCCTACCCGACCATCGAGCGAATCGTTAACGAGTGTCTGCAGATCGCTGCCTTTCAAGATGCACTGCCAGATCAGCAACCGGATGCTGTCTAGGCGCCAGACGGACGCACGATACTTTTAATGAAGCCTGGCTGCTCATCGGCCTGTATCTGAAACGCTTCCGGCGTTCCATCCAGGTCGAAGTGATGGGTGACCAGTACGTCCACGTCGACAAGACCTGCCTCCACCAGCTCTATGGCGCGGGGATACACATCACCCATACGGCGTGAGAACTTCAACGACAAGCCTCGACGACGGGCTTCTGCCGCTGTCACCGGAGAATAGGCGTCACCATCCGGTATGCCCACCAGAACCAGTCGACCACCAATGCTTGACGCCATGACCGCATGGGATAGTCCATCGGGTGAATTCGTGGCTTCGATAACCAGCTGGCATCCTCGCCCATCCGTGTGATCGACAGCGGCAGAAGGCGAATCTCCGCTGTGTGTTGCGCCAAGTTGCATGGCCATCTCGAGGCGATGTGCTTGCGGATCAATGGCGACAATTTTTCCCACCCCACTGAGTTTGAGTAGTTGAAGAATGCCCAGACCGATGGGGCCACAGCCTATCAGTGCAACAGATTCCAGCAATTTGGGTTTGGCCAGATCGATGGCGTGTATGCACACACCCAAGGGTTCCAGCATGGCTCCCTGATCGGGGGTCATCCCTTCAGGCATGGCAAACAGGCTATTCTGAGGGACTGAGATCTGATGCGTTAGTGCTCCGTTGTAAGGTGGGGCGCCAATGAACACGACCTTGGGGCACAGGTTGTGATGGCCTTGACGGCACCAATCACAATGGTGGCAGGGAGTGGCGGGGTCTACCGCGACCAGTTGACCACGCTGCAGCCCGCGGGTTTCCACGTCGGCAACCAGGCGGCCGCAAAACTCATGACCCGGTACAAACGGTTTGCTGATGACCGCTGCACCGATACCGCCGTCCTTGTAGTAGTGGAGATCACTGCCGCAAATGCCAACCGCCAGCACGTCCACCAGCACGTTGCCCGCCGACGGTACAGGAGCAGGGATGTCGCCGATGCGCACGTCGCGTACACCGTGTATGTAGGCTGCTGTATTCATGCTTGGTTGTCTTCTGGTTGAGTGATACGGTGGGATTAATAATGCTCTGTGCATGACAGTTTACTGCCCTGTCCAGATCCATGGAAGGCTACAATCTGCGTTTGACAGACCTATTTCATACGATGACTATCTGGGTAGATGCTGATGCCTGTCCCACCTTGATCAGGGACATACTGTACAAAGCCGCGCGCAGAACCGGTGTGCCGCTAACGCTGATTGCAAATCAATACATTCGCACACCCAAGGCATTGAACATCACGTCTGTTCAGGTCTCGCAGGGATTCGATGTGGCAGACAACGAGATTGTGAAACGTGCGCAAGTTGATGATCTGGTGGTCACGTCAGACATCCCTCTGGCCGCCGAAGTGATGGAAAAGGGTGCTCATGCGCTCACGCCGCGAGGCGAGCTCTATGAGATGGATACCATTCGCCAGAAACTGAATCTGCGTGATTTCATGGATTCCATGCGCAGCACAGGTGTGCAGGTGGGCGGTGGGCCACCCCCGATGAATGCTGCTGACAGACAACAGTTCGCCAATCATCTGGACCGGTATCTGACGAAGCACGCACGGTGAATGTCGTGTTCGCCCATTGACGGTGCCATGCCTAAGGCCATATGGTAGGTGTCTGTTTCTAACAGGCAACAATCTGGAGCCGACGCAATGCAATTGTCTGACGAGCAGGTGGCGCAGTTCGATCGAGAAGGCTATCTCTTCTTACCAGAGCTGTTTTCAACGGATGAAGCTGCCGTATTGAAAAAAGAATCACTCGCGGTATACGCGTCAGATCGCAAGGAAGTATGGCGTGAAGCGTCTGGTGTGGCGAGAACGGCCTTTGCAGCTCACACCTACAATGACGGATTTCGGGCTTTGGGCGCACACCCTCGACTCGTCAATCCGGTTTCGCAGTTGCTCAACGGGCCGGTGTACATGCATCAGTTCAAAGTGAATGCCAAGGCGGCGTTTGATGGTGATGTATGGCAATGGCATCAGGACTACGGCACCTGGAAACGCGATGATGAAATGCCTGAGCCGCGAGCCATGAACATTGCCGTGTTCATTGATGAAGTGACCGCAGCCAATGGTCCGCTTCTGTTCATCCCGGGTAGTCACAAGAAAGGCGTCGTTGACGCCGGACACGATCTGGCCACTACCTCGTATCCGTTGTGGACGCTGGACAACGCCAAAGTCAGAGAGCTTGCAGATGAAGGCGGGTGTGTTGCACCCACAGGGCCACCCGGCAGCGTGTTGCTGTTTTCATCCTTGCTGGTTCATGCAAGCCCTGCAAACATCTCACCGTATGATCGTACGATTGCGTATCTATCGTTGTGCCATGTTGATAATCACATCAGGGCATTCAATCGCGAAGAGTGGATTGCCCACAGGGACTTCAC
>CALLPU010000254.1 GCA_938016235.1 uncultured Granulosicoccus sp.
AGCGGCTGTTCCAGCAGCATCTGAACACCAGCCCATCGCGTTATTACCTGCAGCTACGGTTGGAACGTGCACACGAGATGCTGACTCAGACAGACAGCAGTATTGCCGAGATAGGCCACGCCTGCGGTTTCGTCAGCATCGCTCACTTCAGCCGAGCGTTTAACGAGCGCTACGGACAGGCGCCCAGCAAGTTTCGAAAATCCGTGCACCACATGCTCGATGCCTGACAACTAACATCAACCATCATTGTTATCGGTGGAAGTACGCTACCCCCGCTGGAATTTACGCGCATCTAAAGCGATCGCCCCATGGGCTCAGCTGCAGCTTTTGAAAACAGCCTCACATTCCTGGCGAAGCTCTTTAAGCGAAATGGGCTTCTTGAAATACCGATGCACATTCAAATGCGACGTTTGCTGCTTTAACAGCTTGACGCTGTTACCGGTGTAAAACATGACAACGCATTCCTCGCACTTATCAAGCGCATAGGTGGCGATGTCGATACCGGACAGGGATTCATCCAGGTCCCAATCAGACAGGATGATTTGTGGAATGCATTTGTCCAGTTCTCGCAGTGCATCGCGCGAGCACAACGCACCCCGCGGCGTGTGTCCCATACGCTTGAACAGACTGATCAGAGCGTCATGCGTCTGCTTGTTGTCCTCTACTACCAGGATGTCCACTGTTGTGCGCCTCATGCAAATCAGCTGGGGGCGAATTTGCGTCTGATGTAAACACTAGGCGCTGCTCTACGTCTTGAAGGGAGCAGGCGCAGCACCTGACGAACGTTTACTGTAGAGTTTTAGAGGGCACTCAACGCTGCGATGTAATGATTATCAGGCGGCAAAAACTACAAATTTACGAATCAGTACGTCAAAAACCCTGAAAAACGGCCGGTACGTCACGTAGCTTGAGAGGCCGCAACGCCCGGCAGCTGCACGCGAACCACCGTACCAACGCCTTCTTCTGATTCCAGAATGACCCGCCCGCCCAGCTCGCGCACTGCCTCACTAACCAGATACAAGCCCAGTCCATGGCCTGTGACATCGTGTTGATTGT
This sequence comes from uncultured Granulosicoccus sp., assembly GCA_938016235.1. Classification (GTDB taxonomy): domain Bacteria; phylum Pseudomonadota; class Gammaproteobacteria; order Granulosicoccales; family Granulosicoccaceae; genus Granulosicoccus. Next base: position 1,057 of record CALLPU010000254.1, read on the forward strand.
CCAGCTCTGCATGTACGCGAACACGCAACTTGAATACATCAGACTGTTTGTCCCGGGGAATACCCAGGCCATTATCCGATACTCTGATCTCGACGCACTGATCATCAAGGTCCACACGCTCAACCTGTATATAACGTGTCGACTTCGCCGAGTCGCTGTATTTGATGGCGTTGGACAGCAGGTTAGTCAGGATAAGTTTCAACTTACCCGCTTCAACCGTGATGGCACCCAGATCCTGCGCCACCTTCAGCTCAACACCGCGCGCTGTCATCGACTCGGTTAGCTGCGTTTCCAGATCTTCCATCAGTGGCGATATTTCAATCGTCTGGACCACTGGATCATCACGCAAGGTCGCCGATTCCACGGTAACCAGGTTCTCGATATCCTCGACCACGGAGGCGGCCTGCAGCATACCCTTGCGTATGCGCTGCATCTCCTCCATAGCGGTAGCATCAAGGTCCGTGGTTTCGCACACCCACTCAAGCCCTAGTAGTGCACTGTTAAGTGGCGTCCGAATCTCGTGACCCACCAGGTTATTGAACGATGCCAGTCGTTCGGTCTGCTCATCTATCGTTGCCATGTAGCGTTCGGCAAAGGCATCAACGGTGTACTGCAATATCTGCCGAATCACTGAGTTGATGACGTTGCTGATGGCCAGTGCATCTCCCACTGATACGTCGCCGCCATAGTGCTGCGTTGCTGTGCCCAGGTGTTCATCCAGTATGGTGGCCAGGATGTCATACTCTCTCAACAGCTGGCTGATGCTGGCTTTTTGCTGGTGTCTAAGCGACCCCAGCTGCAGTGCCTTGCGACTGATCACCGAATTGACCATGGCCAGTTCGCTGTCGCCCGAGCCAACGATAGTACCGATCTCTTCCACCATCATGGGAATGTGATCCAGGTACTCCTCAGTTGGGAAGATGTCCCGTAATTCTTCCTGGACAACCGGCTCGAGCCGCGCAAGCCACTTCCGGGCTATCTGGCGACTGTCAGATTTCACGCATTGGGCAACGTACTGACGATAATCAGTGTTCACAATCTTATCTATCCGACAACGAAAGGATCGCAACCCGCAGCGAGCACACGGTTTTTTGCAGTATCGTATATTTTACACAGGTTCTCATCGCCTCTGCGGGCTATTGCATAGTGCTGGACCCACCGTTGCCGCGACGCACTTTACAGCACGTTTGGCAACAGGCCCACCTGCAAAACAACTGTAACGCACGCACTATGGCAGACAGCAACACGCCGGCAGTCAGCACCGGTCTGGAATCACTGGACGATGTTCAGGCCACCGCCCTGCAAACCCTGGGCTCGATGCTCAGAAGCTTTGTTGAGCATCTACCGTTCATGGCAGGCGGCATCCTCGTGATATTATTCACGTGGGGACTCGCCTCACTCATCAACTCTTTCGGCGCCCGCCTGCTCGGGCATTGGCACAAGCGTGAGAGTGTTAAAGACCTGATCATACGATTGGTCAACATTGTCATCTGGGTTCTGGGCCTGCTGCTCGCTGCCATCATCCTGTTTCCTGGCCTGACGCCAGCCAAGGCCCTGGGTGGATTGGGGCTGGTATCCATCGCCGTGGGCCTTGCCTTCAAGGACATATTCGAAAATTTCTTTGCCGGTATTCTCATTCTCTGGCGTTTCCCCTTCGAACGTGGCGACTACATTGAATGCGAGGGGCTTGTAGGTGAAGTGGAAGAGGTGATGGTGCGGATGAGCTACATCCGTGAAACCAACGGGGAGCTCACCGTGGTCCCCAATTCGTTTCTGTTCAAGAATCCGGTAACCGTATTAACCAGCCTGCCGAGCCGCCGAGTGATACTGATGACAGGTGTTGCCTATGACGTTGATGTCAAACAGGCTGTGGACGTCATCACCAATGCGCTGGCATCGTGTTCCACACTCACTGAAGACAAACCCATACAAGTATTTCCCAAGGCATTTGGCGACAGTAGTATTGACATTGAACTTGCCTGGTGGACTGACTCCACGCCCCTGGGTGTGCGCGAGTCCCGAGCTGAGGTTGTTACTGCAGTGAAGCGTGCCCTGGATGAAAACGGTATAGAAATTCCGTTCCCATACCGTACACTGACCTTCAAGGAGCCACTGCCAATCACGCAAACAACGGCCGCATGAACAAGGTACCAACACAGCCGGACCCAGTGCTGCCACGCTATACGCCCCATCAGTCAGAGCTCAGCAGCCATCAAACGCGCCACGTGCTGCGCTTTAAAGGTCACAGTACACTAGCGTGCCGGTAAAACTAGTCAAGCTGTTCAACGACCTGCGAGCCAGCTACTGGTTCATTCCCTTTTGCATGCTGATCTGCGCAATTTTGCTGGCAGTTCTCATGCGCTGGCTCGATGGCGCTCAGCTCGCCACGGCATTGCCCCTGTTGCCCTGGATCAAAGCCAGTGGCACTGAAGAAGCGCGCGCCATCCTCACGGTGATAGCATCGGGCGTACTGGGCGTTGCCGGCGTCACCTTCTCCATCACCATCGTGGCAGTATCGTTTGCCAGTTCAAACTTCGGCCCGCGGCTGATAGGCAATTTCATGCGTGATCGCGGTAGCCAGATCACACTGGGTACCTTTATCGGTACGTTCGTCTATTGTCTGCTGATACTGTCGAATGTGCATGGCAAGGCGAAGATCAGTGGCGCCAGGAATATTGAAGCGTTTATCCCCTACTTCAGTATTATTCTGGCTTTGGTACTCATGCTGGCCTCCATCTGTGTGCTCATCTACTTCATACACCACATTGCCGAAACCCTTAATATAGAAAACATCATTGCTGCCATCGGGTTGAAGCTCCAGCGACGAATAAACGATGTCTATCCGGGCCCTGATCCGGCAGAGGAGCTGTTGGAATCGCCTTTCGAAAACCTGATTCGCGGCAAACCTCAATACAACGTTACGGTAGACAGAATTGGTTATGTGCAGGCCATTGACCATGAAAAACTGGCCTGTCTGGCAACGGACAATCACTTGCTCATCAGCGTTCATTACCGCCCTGGAGACTTTGTCAGCACCCACGACTGCCTGATGTCCATCTGGAGTGAATCCAACCCGGAAGATCTGTACGATGACTGGCGGGAGTGCTTAGCGTCCGGACAACAACGCACTGAACACCAGAACGTTCTCTTCCTGGTCGAACAACTCGCTGAGGTGATTGCCAGAGCCTTGTCACCTGGGGTAAACGATCCGTATACAGCTATCAGCTGTCTCAACTGGTACAAGACCGCGCTGGCAGAGTATGTGGTGAATGCCGCAGCCGATAACGATGAATCGCATTGGCATCGCCGCCGCATCCAACTGCTACCCGTCAGCTTCGACAGACTGACCGCGGTTATGTTTGATAGCACTCGGCCGTATATCAGCAGTGATAGCAATGTGGTGATGCACACGCTGGCAATACTGTGCGAGTGCGCTTGCCTGGCAAGACCCGGGGATAGTCGGGACACACTGATCAGCCATCTTGAGAAAACCCATCGCGCCGCTGTTGAACACGCCGGGAGAGGTTTGGAAGCTGAGTCGATTACGGCGCGATACTCA
>CALLPU010000255.1 GCA_938016235.1 uncultured Granulosicoccus sp.
GGCGATGGACTGGTTTTCCGTGCAAACCGATATCTGGACACTATCCACGTTCTGCACACTCAGCACCAACGGCCTGTTGTTTGTGCTGTTCAGCCTGATGACGCGGCCGTCTGCCGAAGAAACCAGCGCAGCGCAAATGGCCAATGAACAGGCCGCGCTATCGTTTCAGAATACATCGGTCGCACGCTCCGTGGTTCATTATCGCTATGCGCTGCAGCAGGCGCTGGGTAACAAGGTTGCAGGCCAGGAACTGCAAAGGGCGTTGCAGGAAACACATATCGCAGCCGATGAAACCCGTCGTTCCGAGTTGTTGATGTTGCACGATCAACTGGAGCGAAACCTGACCGGTTTGCTCGGTCCCACAATGGCCCGGGAAATTCTTCGGCGGCCCAACACCACAGACGACGCCAGCAGGCCCAATTCCACAGATGCGCGACTACTGGAACGCCGGCTGGAAGCCTCTCGCGAGCAGATGCGTGGCCTGACCAAGCAACTTGATGACTTGCGCCAATACCTGCAAGACGTGCTTCGCCAACTACCGCTAGGCGTCTGTTCCATCTCTGCCAATGGCCGAATTTACATCTGGAATTCAGCCATGCAGGCCATGACGGGCGTGGCCGAACGCGATGCGTATGACAAATCACTGGAGCAGCTGGTTGAACCCTGGGGATCCTTATTGGCAGGTTTCGCCACCTCTCAGGACAACCATCAGTTTCGTTGCAGAGCCTGGTCGGAAGATCGAATCGCATCGGTCAATCTGCACAAGGCAGACATTGGTGTACCAGCCGGGCGCGATGATGCCCTGGCAGGCCAGGTTATCCTGATGGAAGATCGCACCGATCTGGACACCCTGGAAAGTGAGTTGGCCCATAGCGAACGCCTTGCCTCTGTTGGCCGGCTGGCAGCTGGCGTGGCTCACGAGATTGGCAACCCACTTACGGGGATTGCCAGCATCGCGCAAAACCTGCATCACGATATTGCGAGCAGCGCCGATGAGCCTGTTGTGCGTGAACAAACAGACGATATCCTCACGCAGGTAGGTCGTATCAACAGCATTGTGCGCTCCCTGTTGACCTTCTCCCATGCAGACACCGTCACCGACACCCGACACGACGTGGTGGATATCGGTGATCGAATCAGGGAAGCTGTCAGACTGGTTCGCCTGTCGCCGGATACTCGCCGGTTGATGTTTGACATTGACCTCCCCGAGCATGCCAGGGTAACGGGCGATGCCAACCTGTTGATGCAGGTATTTGTTAATCTGATCAACAATGCCTGCGATGCATCCCCGGACGGTGCCACGATCCGGGTGACCGGGATGTGCACAGACACAGAACTGATCGTTGAGACACGCGATGAAGGCGCAGGCGTGGATCATGCCGCACGCGAGCAGATGTTCGAGCCTTTCTTCACCACTAAACCGGTTGGTCAAGGTACCGGCCTTGGCTTGTCACTGGCTTACAGCATCGTCAAGAAACACCATGGACAACTGCGTATCGGTGATAGCGACACAGGTACACGCATGATAGTCACCCTGCCCTTGTTGAATGACGATACGCCATGAAGAAGTTGCTGTTGGTTGAGGATGAAGAGGTCATACTCAAGGCGCTGCGCAGGCTGCTGGAACGAAATCACTACGAAGTACACAGTGCCACCACCGTTGAAGAGGCGCTGCAGGCGCAGCCTCAATCATTTGATCTGATCCTGGCTGACTTGAGATTGCCCGGCGCTGAAGGGACGGCCATCATTCCGCATGCCGAAGCGGTGCCGGTGGTGATCATGACCAGCCACGCCAGCGTACGCTCGGCAGTCGACGCCATGCGCCATGGTGCGATCGACTATATCGCCAAGCCGTTTGACCATGATGAGTTACTCATGGTGATTGAACGTGCGCTGCTGCAGAATCTGCTCAAGGCGCAAAACCAGGCACTGAAACTGGAGTTGCAACGGACACAGCCGGAACATCAGCCAATCCAGGAGAGCGTGGCGGCGCAGCTGCTTGTGGATTTGCAACGGCAAACCGATTCACACCGATTTCTGCACCTGTACGGCGAGCGTGGTACGGAGAGAGAAGCACTGGCTCGCGCCCTGCACGCGAACAGCGAGCGCGCTGATGCACCCTTTGTGGTGGCCGACGTCGGTGCAGACACAGCAGCGATGGATGCCGAGATGCTACTGGGCTCGGGGACACCACAAGATAACCTTCCACCAGGCGGTTTGTTGCAAGCCGCGCAAAACGGCACGCTGGTGCTTCGACACCCTGAGCTACTGGACAGAGATCTGCAGGTTCAGCTGAGTCAGGCATTCAATCACGGTACGCTGATGCATCCGGACAACGGCCATCAACGTGCCATCAATGTGCGCGTTGTAACCCTGGCCCATGTCGGCATCGAAACACTGCTGGCAACCGATAGGCTAACGCCAGAGCTGGCCCAATTGCTCAGCCAGAATCAGTACGAAGTTCCTCCGCTGCGACAGCGTCCTGCTGACATCCTTCCGATAGCCCGGGCGCATTTGTCGACACTGGCTCATCGCCACGGGCTGAAAACACTGAAGTTCAGCGCAGAATCAGAATCAGCGCTGCGGGCCAACCAATGGCCAGGCAATGCGTCAGAGCTTCGACACGTTGTGGCGAGAGCCGTGTATGTGGCCCGTGGCACGACGATTTCTGCCGAGAACCTTGGCTTCGGCCTGGACGCGACAATCTCGCGCGACCTCAACCTGGATGAGTATTTTCGCTACTTCGTGTTGCGTAATCAAAGCACGTTGTCCGAGACTGATCTGGCAGCCAGGCTTGGGATCAGTCGCAAGGCATTATGGGAACGACGTCAGAAGATGAAGTTGCCCAGAGACACGAATGATGAACTGTCAAGTCCCAAAGAAGGTAACTAGCGCTTTATTAGGGTGGAAAAATAAGCTTTATTTTCAGAAGCTTAAAATCTTTTTGCCGTGCGAATTGACTGATTCTTTCGGGAAGGTAAACTGCTCGCATTCAAGGTAACCCGTTGTGAGCGTATGTCGACAGACCGCACTTATCCAGTTCCTGCTGATCGCGCAGAATCCGCGCATATAAACGAAGAGCGTTACAACGAGATGTACACGCGCTCCATCGAAGACTCGGATGCGTTCTGGGCAGAACAAGCCGAAGAGTTCATCGACTGGTTCAAGCCGTGGGACGCCGTACAGGAATGGGACTTTCACAAAGCCGATATCAACTGGTTCAAGGGGGCCAAGGTCAATGTGGCCTACAACTGCCTCGACCGGCATCTGGAAACACGCCCCGATCAAACCGCCATCATCTGGGAAGGCGACGATCCGGAAGAGTCTCGCCATATCACCTATCGCGAACTGCATGACGAAGTCAGCCGTTTTTCCAATGCCCTGAAAGGACTGGGTGTCAAGAAAGGCGATCGGGTTTGCATCTACATGCCCATGATTCCGGAAGCAGCGGTGGCCATGCTCTCATGCGCTCGTATCGGTGCGGTGCACTCCATCGTGTTCGGCGGTTTCTCTCCGGATGCACTGAAAGATCGTATCAACGATTCTGCCTGCTCTATCGTTATCACGGCGGATCAAGGGTTGCGCGGTGGCCGCAAGGTTCCGCTTAAAGCCAACGCCGACATCGCCTGTGACAAGACGGATTGCGTCAAGCGTATGGTCGTTGTCAAGCGTGGCGGCGAAGACGTCGAATGGAAAGACGGCAGAGACTTGTGGTACCACGAACTGGTGTCCGGTGCTTCAAACGATTGCCCTGCCGTGGAAATGGATGCAGAGGATCCTCTGTTCATTCTCTACACCTCAGGCTCGACAGGTACGCCCAAGGGTGTGCTGCACACCAGCGGCGGTTATATCCTGTACGCCTCCATGACACACAAGTATGTGTTCGACTACAAAGACGGCGATGTGTACTGGTGTACCGCCGACGTTGGCTGGGTTACCGGTCACTCCTACATCGTGTATGGCCCATTAGCCAACGGCGCTACAACCCTGATGTTTGAAGGTATCCCTACCTACCCCAGTGTCAGTCGGTTCTGGGAAGTCATCGCCAAGCACAAGGTCAACACGTTCTACACGGCGCCAACTGCCATACGCGCCTTGATGGCTCAGGGCGACGAACCGGTAACATCCGTCGACCGAAGCTCTCTGCGTCTGCTGGGAAGCGTGGGTGAACCGATCAACCCGGAAGCCTGGGAATGGTATGCGAAGGTCGTGGGCGAGTCACGATGTCCGGTTGTGGATACCTGGTGGCAGACTGAAACTGGCGGAATCCTGATTTCACCGTTGCCTGGCGCCACGGAACTGAAGCCCGGCTCTGCCACCAAGCCATTTTTCGGCGTTGTGCCAGAACTGGTGGATGAACAGGGCACCATCCTCGAGGGCGAAGCCTCGGGCAATCTGGTTATCACCCGGCCATGGCCTGGCATGATGCGATCAGTCTATGGCAACCATGAGCGTTTCAAGGAAACCTATTTCGCGATGTACCCCGGCTATTACTTCACGGGGGATGGAGCCCGCCGCGACGCCGATGGCTACTTCTGGATTACCGGCCGAGTGGATGATGTGCTGAACGTGTCCGGGCATCGCCTGGGCACCGCTGAAATTGAAAGTGCTCTGGTACTGCATGACGCGGTCGCTGAAGCTGCAGTGGTTGGCTACCCTCACGATATCAAGGGTCAAGGCATTTACGCCTATGTAACTCTGATGAATGGCGTTGAGGCCACTGATGAGCTCAAGGCAGATCTGGTCAAGCATGTGCGGGCTGAAATCGGCCCGATCGCCACCCCTGATCTGATGCAGTGGGCGCCCGGTTTGCCCAAGACGCGCTCTGGCAAGATCATGCGACGCATACTACGAAAGATCGCCGAAAACGACGTTAGCAGCCTGGGAGATACGTCCACACTGGCTGACCCCGGTGTGGTTGATGGACTGGTTGAAAACCGCGCCAACCACAGCTGATTAGTGCGGTCTGCCTGTTGTCACCTGCCCCTCAAGCCATCAGGCAGGGGGCAGGGTTCAAGCGGCTGTCACAACAGATCAATGACCTGCTGGAGTAGCGCTTCGTCATCCCATTCACGTGGGCCCAGCGCCTCGTACACCACCTTGCCGTTCGCATCGATGACCACTGTGGTCGGAAGCGCGCGCACAGACCAGTTGGGCAGGCTGTTGGCATCCCCGAGCAGTGTAGTGAAGTCGATCGGCACCTTGCCGAGAAACTCGCTAACCGCATCTTCGCCTTCGCCAGCGTTGATAGCCAGCATGCCGATACCCTGCTCGGAGAGTACCGCCCAGGCTGCGTTCATGGATGGAATCTCTTCAATACACGGCGGGCACCAGGTTGCCCAGAAATTGACCACCCACGGCTTACCTTCCAGCGACTTCGCCTCCCACTGACCCTCGCCAATGGAGGGCAGCGAAAATTCCGGTACCGCGCGATCGACTTCGTCCAGCAGCTCTGTGGCGTGTGCGCTGTTTGCCGACACGAAAAACCCCGCAGCCGTGACCAACCACGCGAACAGTAACTGGTTGCGCTTTCGATAAAACTGTTTCATGCGTCCTGCTCGTCCTTGCTGGCTTCTGCTTCCACATCTGCACGATCCTTGAAGTTCAAAGACGCCGAGTTGATGCAGTAACGCAGGCCTGTGGGTTGGGGGCCATCCGGAAACACATGCCCCAGGTGCGCACCGCAGGCATCACACATCACTTCTGTGCGCCGCATGCCGAAGGTGCTGTCTACTTCCTCGTCAATGACCTGTGCATCCACCGGCTGGTAGAAACTGGGCCAGCCACTGCCTGAGTCGTATTTATGCGCTGAATCAAACAGGGGCTCTCCGCAGCAGACACAGGCATACATACCATCGCCCTTGTGCCGGTCGTATTCCCCGGTGAAAGCGCGCTCCGTGCCTTTCTGCCTTGCTACCTGGAGCTGCGTGGGCGTCAGAGTCTTTGCCCACTCTTCCAGAGTCTTCTCCACCTTACGTGCCATTGTAGAACTCTCCCCTGCTTTTACTCATACCCCTAGTGTGACCGTATAATGGGGCGTGAGTGCAAAAAAAACAGTCAGTGACGATGACATGGCCCTGTTCAGAGAGGCTGTTGGCGAGGTGCGTTCCGTCACCAACGACCGCGTTGAGTCAGAAAATCGTCCTGCTGTACCTCTTGTACGTCATTCCGAACAAGATGAAAAATCTGTGATGGATTCGCTGCTGGATGACTTGAGCGAAGCCGATCTGCTGGAGACCGGAGAGCATCTATCCTACACTCAGCCGGGCGTGCAGCGCTCTGTGCTGAGAAAGCTGAAAAGCGGCCGTTATTCTCTGCAGTCCGAAATAGACTTGCACGGACTGACGGTTAACGAAGCACGTCAGGAACTCTCCGATTTTTTGCGTGCAGCACAGGAACGGCGACATTTGTGCGTGCGGGTTATTCACGGCAAGGGGCGCAAGCAGGCCGACCGCTCACCCCGATTGAAGCCGGCTGTTAACCAATGGCTGCAACGCAACAAACAAGTGCTCGCCTTCTGCTCAGCGCGCGTCAATGATGGCGGCACCGGTGCGGTGTATGTCCTGCTGAAAAGGCCTGCATAACCCTGCTAGACGACAACAACACTTGATCATTATCGACACGGCGCTGAAAAAGCGCGCAGCAGAAGGCAACCCGATTCGCGTGGGCATGGTGGGTGCCGGTGCCATGGGTCGCGGCGTTGCGCTACAACTTCTCAAGTACTGCCCGGGCTTTCATCTGGCTGCCGTCAGCAACCGCCATATCCAAAGCGCTGAGAGGGCGTATCAGGACGCCGGAGTAAGGCACCTTGTGTATCCACAAACACAGGCTGATTTCGACACAGCGGTTGGCGCCGGTAAACACTGCGTGGTGGAAAGCCCGCAACTGATCTGCCAATCGCCACAGATTGACGTGATTCTGGAAGTCACTGGTGCGGTGGAGTTTGGTGCAGGTGTCGTCACCGATGCCATTGAACATGGCAAACATGTGGTCATGATGAATGCAGAGCTGGACAGCACGGTCGGGCCGATCCTCAAACGCTACGCTGATCAGGCGGGTGTGATTCTGACCAATGTCGATGGCGATCAGCCTGGCGTGTTGATGAATCTGTACCGTTTTGTGCAAGGCATTGGCGTCAAGCCAGTCTTGTGCGGCAATATCAAAGGCCTGCAGGATCCCTACCGCACACCCACCACTCAGAAGAGCTTTGCAGAACGCTGGAAGCAGAGTGCTCCCATGGTGACCTCATTCGCAGACGGTACTAAAATTTCCTTTGAACAGGCTTTAGTGGCTAACGCCACTGGCATGCGCGTGGCCCAGCGTGGCATGTTTGGCCCCACGGTTGACAACTTCGAACACATCGACAATGCCGGCAACTGGTATCCGATAGACTTGACCACTCACAACACCGGCATTGTAGATTACGTGGTGGGTGCAAGCCCGGGCCCTGGCGTATTTGTACTGGGCACTCACGATGATTCAGCCCAGCAGCATTTTCTGGAATTATACAAGCTTGGCACCGGCCCCTTGTACAGCTTCTACACGCCCTATCACTTGTGCCACTTCGAGGTACACAACACCATCGCCCGCGCAGTGCTGTTCGGCGATGCTGCCATCACACCCGAACATGGCCCCTGTGTTGATGTGGTCGCCACGGCCAAACGCGATTTGAAAGCCGGCGAAACTCTGGATGGCATAGGCCACTACATGACCTACGGACAAGCCGAAAATGCTGATGTTGTGTGGCAGCAGAGGCTCCTGCCAATCGGCCTTGCTGAAGGTTGTCAATTGACTAGAGACTTGCCGCAAGATGCCACCCTGAGCCTGAGCGATGTCACAATCCCGGCTGGCAGGTTGGTCGACCGGTTGCGCGACGAACAGAATCAGTTTTTTTTCGAAGCATTGGGGCAAACATGAAAGCCGTTATTCTTGCCGGAGGATTTGGAACCCGAATCAGCGAAGAAACCAGCGTGCGCCCGAAACCGATGGTGGAGATCGGTGGCATGCCGATTATCTGGCACATCATGAAAACCTATGCCCACTACGGTATCGAGGAATTCATTGTGCTGTGCGGCTACAAGGGCCACGTCATCAAGGATTTCTTCGCCAACTATGCCATGCGAAGTTCATCCATCGAGATAGATCTGAGCAACGGTTCATTACGCCTTCTGGACCCCACGCGTGAACCGTGGAAAATCACGCTGGTTGATACCGGCGAATCCACCATGACGGGTGGGCGCCTCAAACGAGCGCGTAGTTACCTTGGAGACGATACATTCCTGCTGACCTACGGTGACGGAGTCAGTAACGTCGACATCAATGCCCTGATCGCCACGCACCGTGCTGATCAATCACTGGTTACGCTTACCGCTGTGCAGCCACCCGGACGTTTTGGCGCCTTGACACTCGGCGACACACAAACACGCGTTACACAGTTCCTCGAAAAACCCGAAGGCGACGGTGCCTGGATCAACGGGGGTTATTTTGCGATCGAACCGGCGGCCATCGACTATATTGAAGGCGACGATACATCATGGGAACAACAACCGTTGGCAGGCATTGCTCAACAAGGCAAACTCAGCGCCTACAAACACCCCGGCTTCTGGCAACCCATGGATACCCTCCGAGACAAGCAGTATCTCGAAGCACTATGGAGCGCGGGTGACGCGCCCTGGAAACTCTGGCCATGATCGCATGCAGTTTTTAGAAACCGCCATCGACGGCGCGTACATCGTTGAGCTTGACCGGCATGAGGACGAGCGCGGATTTTTCGCACGTGCGTTTTGTCAGAAAGAGTTTTCGGCTGCCGGCCTTAACCCGCAGGTGGTACAGGCAAACTATTCGCGTAATACCCATGCCGGTACCGTGCGTGGCATGCACTATCAAGTTGAACCGGCACCGGAAACCAAGTTTGTTCGCTGTGTGCGAGGTTCCATCCTGGATGTGATCGTGGACCTGCGAGAGTCATCACCCACCTATCGCTCACACGTGTCGGTAGAGTTGAGTGCCGATAACGGCTGCGCATTGTTTGTGCCGGCCTTGTGCGCTCACGGATTTCAGACGCTGGAAGACAATGCGGATGTGCTGTACCTGGTATCCGGCTTTTACACGCCCGACTGCGAACGTGGCTTGCGACACGACGACCCCAGCTTTTCAATCACCTGGCCCAAACCGATTACTCACGTATCCGAAAAGGATACGCTCTGGCCACTATGGCCCGACTCGGGAGCCTGACCATGCCCAATTCAAGCTTCTGGGCAGGAAAGAGCGTTCTGCTCACCGGGCACACAGGGTTCAAAGGCAGCTGGTTATCACTGTGGCTATCGCGTCTGGGGGCAAGCGTACACGGCTATTCACTCGCACCAGACACGCAACCCAACCTGTATGACGCAGCCTCCATCAAGGATCTGGTGCAATCACACATCGCTGACATTCGAGATGCGCAAGCGCTCGAGCAATATATGGGCGAGGTACAGCCCGATATCGTTCTCCACCTTGCGGCACAACCCTTGGTAAGGGCATCGTTTGATGAACCAGCCTATACGTTTGAGACAAACATCATGGGTACGGTCAACGTGCTCAATGCCGCGCGTTCATGCCATTCAGTGGGTGCGGTTGTGGTTGTCACCAGCGACAAGTGCTATAAGAACAACGAATGGCACTGGGGCTATCGTGAAAACGAACCGCTGGGCGGTCATGACCCCTACAGTGCCAGCAAGGCCTGTGCAGAACTGGTTGTGCAATCTTATCGCTTGTCGTTCATGGGAGAGTCGGGAGAAGATACCCGCCCCTGCCCCATCGCCTCGGCACGCGCTGGAAATGTCATTGGCGGTGGTGACTGGTCCAGAGACAGATTGATACCCGATGTGCTCAACAGCATTAGTCGCTCTGAGGATGTCGTGCTGCGTAACCCTGCAGCGGTACGGCCATGGCAGCATGTGCTGGAACCCCTTGCAGGCTATATGCTGTTGGCGGAGCGATTATTCGAGGATGGGCAACGCTGGGCACAGGCCTGGAATTTCGGGCCCCACGACACAGACGCCAGGCCGGTGTCGTGGATTGCCCGGCAACTTATACAATCCCTGGGTTCGAGCAGTGAATGCCGATCCGATGATTCAAACCAGCCGCACGAGGCACAGGCTTTGAAGCTCGACTGTTCCAAGGCACGGCAAGAATTGGGATGGTCACCAGTCTGGACGTTGGGCGAGTGTCTGGCCGATATTGCAAGCTGGCATACCGCCTTCGTTCGAGGTGATGACGTGCGTGCAACATCGGTAAAATCGATAGAGAAATTTGAAGAGTCTGCGCAGCTGTAAAGCAGCTGCACTAATCACCAATGGGCTTCGGGCTTGTATCCCCCGACAGGGCAATCATGGAAGTGCGTATTCTGCGCAAGTATTCCTTGACACGCTCAGGCCTCTTTCGAGCGGCACCGGCTGCCAGCACATCTATGATCGCCATGAACACAAGACGCGACGCAGAAGGCTTGTAGATATCCTGATCTTCAGGGATGGCCAGTTCAATGGCGATGTCCGAACGCTCAGCCAGAGAAGAACCTGTGCGTGTCAGACTCAACGTAGTAGCACCGTATTGCCGAGCAATATCCACACTGTCCAGCAACTCGGTGGGTTGCCCGCTGGATGAGATGGCGAACAGGATATCGCCTGGCTCAAGCGTTGACGCCAGCATGCGTTGAAAGTAACCATCGGCATGTGCTTCGGCTAGAATTCCGAGGCGAAAAAAACGGTTGGCCCCCTCTCGCGCCACGTTGGCAGATCCACCACCGACGCCAATAAACGCAATGCGCCGGGCATTCGCCAGCGCATCAGTGGCTTCGGCTATTGCATCACTGTTCAACTGTGAACGCGCCAGATGAAGCGTATCTACGAGAGCGCCAAATACCTGCGTGACCAGTTGATCTGACTCCGAGCTATCTCGACTGGGGCCACCGAGGTACTGCATGCTTACCGCAACACTCTGTGCAAGCATTATCTGAAATTCCCGGAAGCCCTCGCATCCGATGGACTGACAAAATCGATTCACGGTTGCCACCGAGACACCAGCGGCTTCCGCTATTTCATGCTGCGACCATTGCGAGCAATCCTCCAGCTGAGAAAGAACCAGATCAGCTACCAGCTGCTCACGCTTGCTGAATTGACCATCTATCTGACGGACACGAGAAATAATATCGATAACGCGGTTCACGAACCTTGACTCATAGTGGTTTGAACGCAGTGACATCCATCTCTACTTTTGCATCCACCATCAACGCCGACTGCACGGTAGAACGAGCTGGAGGGTGTGCTGTGAAATACTTTTTGAAAACGCCGTTGAAACTGGTGAAATCACGAGGATCATCAAGCCAGACACTCACTTTCACAACATGCTCCAGCGCGCAATCCGCTTGCGCAAGAACGGCGAGTATGTTCTGCATGACAACTTCTGTCTGTTCAACAATTCCCCCGCTCACCACTTCTCCATCAATCACCGGAACCTGACCGGAGACGAATACAAAATCGCCCGCTCTGACTGCCTTGGCAAACGGCCTGGGCGTTCCTCCGGCTGCTGCATCTGCCGTATCAAACCGAGTAATACCGTGATCATTATCCATTTGCGCTTCTCCCATGTTGCTTATTTTTGTAAGTTACTTACATTTTAAGTTTCAATTATACCGAGGAATTTTGCCAATACCTATTTTTCTTGACTATTTTTGATCTTGAATGTTAGTTTCTTACATTCGTGAGGAATCCTGTAAATTTAAAAACTTCGAACCATGGAGAGCACAATATGAATAGAGATACTCGGTGGAAGGCAATCTATGCTGTAGTGGCTCTTTGCCTGGCAGTGAGCACCGCCAATGCGGCAACCACGTTACGGTATGCAACGGTAGGCGAGCCTCCCAGTCTGGATCAGCACGTGGTCACATCAGATCTGGCAACCACCATCGCTCATCACATGTTTGAAGGGCTGTACACCTTCAACGCGGCTAACGCGCCAGTGCCATTACTGGCAGCATCAGATTCCATGTCCGATGATGGCAAAGTCATCACCATCACACTCAGGGACGACGTAACCTTTCACAACGGGCAGGCCATGACTTCCGCTGATGTGATTGCCTCGCTGCAGCGGTGGGGGGAGTTTGGTTCGCGCGGTGGACTGCTGTTTGGCAATGTATCCGGTATTGAAGCAACCGGCGATCACGAAATCACTATAAATCTCAGCGAGCCGTTTGGCCCCTGGAAGAACCTTCTGGCCTTTATCAATGGAGGTCCTGCTATCTATCCGGCATCGATCATGGAAGGTGCCACCAAGGAGCCGTTGAAGCCAGAAGACTACATTGGCACCGGCCCGTATCAGTTTACAGAGTGGCAGCCTAACCGCCATGTGGAGCTCAGCAGATTCGACGCCTACGCATCACCAGAAGGTGAGGCAGACGGCTACGCAGGCGAGCGTAAGGCTGAATTTGACTCGCTGAAGTTTTTCCCGGTTCCCGATGTAGGCACGCGCGTTGCCGGGCTTCAGGCCGGTGACTATGACTATGCCGAGAGCATTCCCGGCGACCTCTATGCAAGCCTGGACGCTGACAGTAACGTTTCCACCATTCTCAATGGCGGCCCTATCTTCGGCCTGGTGTTCATGAATTCGAAAGAAGGCCCGCTGAAAGAAAATTTTGCGCTACGTCGTGCCATCCAGACAGCGATCGACAAGACCCCTGCACTCCAGGTCGCCATTGGACCTGAAGGGTTATGGAAAGCCAACGGCTCGTTTCTCCCCGAAGGCAATGTCTGGTTCAATGATTCGGGTGTTGATAACTTCAGCCGTGGAGATGCCGAAGCGGCGAAGGCCATGGCAGCCGAAGCGGGCTATACGGGAGACCCCATCAAGTTCATGGTCTCAACGAACTACCCGTTCCACTACGACAGTGCCATTGTTTATACCAAGCAACTGGCACAAGCTGGATTCAATGTGGACTTGCAAGTATATGACTGGGCAACTCTGATTGAGAAACGCGCGCAGCCAGATCAATGGGACTTGTTCTTCACGCACCATGGATTCGTGCCCGATCCCATCCTGATTTCTGTCATGAACGATAACTACCCCGGTTGGTGGACAACAGAAGAGAAAGCGGCTCTGAAAGCCAAGTTCACAGCCAGTTCAGACCCCGCAGAACGTCAGGCCATCTGGGGAGAAATACAGGCACTCATCTATGAGCAAGTGCCAACCATGAAAACTGGTGATGTCTATACCTACAACATCGCCTCACCAGAACTGCAAGGGCTAGGCGACGCAACACTCATCTGGCCTCATTTCTGGAACGTGAGTAAGTAACGGCATTCAGTCTTCAGGCCGGGGTTGCCTATCATGCACCCTGGCCTGATTCATACTCACTACAGATGATTGCCTACACGTTCAAAAGGCTGCTGACGCTGGTACCCACCCTGCTCGCAGCGTCCGTTCTCGTTTTCCTTTTTATTCATTTGATACCGGGTGACCCGGCTGCCATTCTACTTGGCGACACGGCAACACCGGAAGAAATTCTGGCGCTCACCCGCGAGTTGGGGCTGGATCGCCCTCTGTGGCAACAGTATGTTCTGTGGTTCAAGAACGTACTCAGCGGTGATCTTGGTCGCTCGTTATTCTTTGATACGCCTGTTTTACAGGTCATAGCAGACGGCGCAGAAACCTCTATTCTGCTGGCACTGTTAACCATGTTCTGGATCGTGATTCTGGGCATACCGATTGGTATCGTGTCCGCCTCGTACAAAGGTACGTGGATTGATCAGGTGACGTCAGGTTTTGCCATGCTGTTCGCTTCCATACCCACCTTCTGGTTAGGCCTGTATCTGATTTTGATATTTTCAGTGGGTCTTGGCTGGCTTCCAAGTTCGGGCTTCCCGTCTGTTTCAGATGAAGGTGGATGGACCAACATGCGTTATCTGATCCTGCCCAGCCTCACGCTGGCAGCACCCAATGCGGCACTTATCATTCGACTGGTCAGATCGTCAATGCTAGACGTATCGCGAGAGGATCATGTCCGAACAGCACGTTCCAAAGGATTACACCCGGCGCGTGTAGCTATCAAACACGTTTTTCGCAATGCACTGATTGCTGTAGCCGCCGCGTTCGGCTTCACGTTCGCTGCACTGATTTCTGAAGCCGTAGTCACCGAAACAGTCTTCTCGTTACCCGGCATAGGGCGGCTGGTGGTGCAATCCATATTGCGTCGTGACTACCCGGTTATTCAGGGCGTCATTCTGATTATTGTCGTGTTGTACATGTTCGTGAACCTGCTGGTTGATCTGGCCTACGCCTGGCTCGATCCACGGGTGTCGCTCTCATGAAGTTGCTAACCTTCGTGAAAGAGGCATTGGAGGGACGCAAACTGGCCACTGCTGGCGCAATCTGGTTGCTGATTATCGTGGTTGCCGGGATTGCCGCGCCACTGATAGCCCCGTTTGATCCCCTGGAAATTGACCCGATAGCACGCCTGTCCGAGCCGGGAACTCCCTATCTGTTCGGTACCGATCATTTCGGCCGTGATACGTTTTCACGCGCAGTCTATGGTGCTCGCATGGCACTGATCATCGGTATAGGCAGTGTCATGGTGGCGCTGCTGTGCGGAGGTCTTGTTGGCATGTTGTCGGGATATTTTACCGGTCTAGGCCACGTTCTCATGCGCATGGTAGACGTCTTGATGGCATTCCCGGCGCTACTGCTGGCGCTGGTCTTGATGACCGTATTGGAGCGCAGTGTATTCAATACTATTCTTGTAATCGGCATAGTGTACGCAACCACCACCGCACGCATTCTGTTCGGCATGATGCTGAAATTGAAGAACGAAGTGTTCATTGATGCGGCGCGCTGTTCGGGGGCCGGCCACTTGTCTTTGCTGTTCAGGCACATACTGCCGAACCTGCTTTCACCCATTCTTGTACAGGCAACTTTTATCTTCGCGTTTGCGCAATTACAAGCCGCCGCACTGGATTTTCTCGGTTTGGGATTGCCCCCCGAGGTGCCTAGCTGGGGCAATATGCTCGCTGAAGAGCGCATCTACATTACACGCGCTCCGTGGCTACTGATTTTCCCCGGGGTGTTGATCATTCTGTCGGTATTCTCAATGAACCTGCTCGGCGATGCGCTACGTGACCGCATTGACCCTAGGTTCAAGGATGATATCGCCGGTGTCTGATAACCAGCCATTGTTGCGTGTTGAGAATCTCTGCATCGCCATCCAGAACGCAGGGCAACTTCAACCTGTCGTGCGCGACCTGTCATTCGAGGTACAAGCCTCCCAGACGCTGGGTATCGTCGGTGAAAGCGGCAGCGGAAAAAGCCTGACTGTTCTGGCTATCATGGGCCTGTTATCAGGGTCTCCTGTGCGAGTCACCAGCGGTAAAGTCTGGTTTGACGGAAAAGATCTCTTGCAATTATCCGATGCAGAACGCAGAAGCATCATGGGAGACGGCATGTCAATGATCTTCCAGGAACCCATGACCAGTCTTAACCCGGTATACAAGATCGGTGATCAGATCATGGAAGGCATCAGACATCATCAGCATTGCAGCGCTAAAGAGGCTCGCACCAGAGCGCTGCAATTGCTGGAGAAGGTGAAAATTCCGGATGCCTCCACCCGCATAGACCACTACCCACACCAATTGTCCGGGGGGCAACGTCAACGAGTGATGATTGCCATGGCATTGGCGTGTGATCCCTTGCTGCTTATCGCTGACGAACCCACCACAGCGCTGGATGTCACGGTGCAAAAAGAAGTGCTCGATCTGATCGCTGAAATTCAGCAAGATACCGGCACCGCCATCATACTCATCTCTCATGATCTGGGTGTGATTGCCCAGACCTGTAACTTTGTGGCGGTCATGTACTGTGGCGAGATTGTCGAATCCTCAACCACCGAAAAACTGTTTCAGCGCCTTGGCCATCCGTACACGCGTGGCTTGATAGAGTCTATCCCGCCTTTACACAGCGATGTCGAGTGGCTTAATGCCATTCCCGGTCAAGTTCCCGCGCTCAACGCACTGCCTGTTGGATGCTCTTATCAGCCACGCTGCTCACATGCACAAGCCCAGTGCCGTCAAAATCCGCCTGTCGCATTGCTTGACGATGAACACATCGTCAGGTGTCACTTTGCCCAACAGCTACAAGGCCGGGCATCATGAGCAACACACCCCTGTTGGACGTAAAAGCGCTGAATGTAGTTTTTCGAACCAAGTCATCCGGCAAGCTATTGGCAACAAACCGAAATCACGCGGTCAAGAATGTATCATTCAGCGTACACGCGGGGGAAGTGTTAAGTCTGGTTGGTGAATCCGGATGTGGGAAAACCACCATCGGCAGAATCCTGACAGGCCTTGAGAGCGCTGAAAGCGGCACCGCCAACTTTCAAGGAGACAATATACTGGGTCTGTCCAATGCCGGATTTCGACCCTTGAGGAAACACATACAAATGATCTTTCAGGATCCGTATGCCTCGCTCAACCCTCGCCTGACTATCGAGAAAATTCTATCCGAGCCCCTGTTTATTCACAAGCTTGTACGCAACCGTGTAGAGGCTCGTACCCGCATGGCTGCCATGCTCAAACAGGTTGGTCTGGACCCGGATGCCTTGAAACGGTACCCCCACGAATTCTCAGGTGGACAAAGACAACGCATCGGCATTGCCCGAGTGATGTTAGTCTCCCCACGCATCATCATCGCTGATGAAGCCGTCTCTGCGCTGGATGTATCCATCCAGGCTCAAGTGCTCAATCTACTGAAAAAGCTACAGCGGAGCAGCGGCGTAGCCATGTTGTTCATCAGCCATGATCTGGCGGTTGTTCGACATATATCTGATCGCATCGCAGTCATGTATCAAGGTGAAATTGTTGAACTCAATGACAAACAGCAGATATTCGAGAACCCTCAACATGAATACACTCGCCTGTTGCTCTCGTCCATCCCTCAAGTAAAGGCCAGGAGTACGCCTTGAGCATCAGTAGCCCTGCGAACAAGCGCGTTTTTTTAGCCTCAATTGCAACCGAGACCAACACCTTCTCGCCATTGAGAACCGATCTGCAGGACTTCAAAGACAGTTTCTATGCTGCACCTGGGCAACACCCGCCCACCCCAACGCTTTGCAGTGCTGTTTTTCCCGTGGCCAGAGACGTAGCGCAGAAGTACAACTGGACACTGATTGAAGGTACCGCAACCTGGGCTGAACCCGGTGGCATCGTCAACCAGCAAACCTGGGAAATGTTGCGTGACCAGCTACTGGCAGAGCTGCAGGCCGCCCTGCCGCTAGACATTGTATTACTCGGCCTGCACGGTGCGATGGTTGCTCAGAATTGCCTGGATTGCGAAGGAGAGCTGCTGGAACGCGTACGCCAGCTTGCAGGACCCGACGTGATCATCGGCGCTACCTTTGATCCCCACAGCCACCTGACAAACAAGCGCGTGAGCAACGCTGATCTGATTACCGCATTCAAGGAGTTTCCCCATACTGATTTTGTTGTTGTGGCTGAAGAGCTTGTAAGCCTGGCCCACCAGACCAGCCTTGGCCAAATCAGGCCCAGCATCGCCGTGCACGATTGCAACATGATCGAAATATTCCCAACCAATCGCGAACCCATGCGCGGATTTGTTGATCGAATCCAGCAACTGGAAAGCAGGAACGACATCCTTTCCATTTCGGTTATTCATGGCTTCATGGCAGGCGATGTACCCGATCTTGGCACTCAGGTGTTAGTCATCAGTGACAACAACCCGATAGCCGGCCAGACACTCGCCCGGCAGCTTGGTGAGGAGCTGTATTCCTTTCGTGGTAAAACGCGGCCGGAGTTCCTGACGCCTCAAGCCGCACTGAGCGCCGCGATAGCAAGCCCTGTCAAGCCCGCTGTCATTGCCGACGTCTGGGATAACCCCGGTGGTGGTGTGCCGGGCGATTCAACCATCATTCTCAGGCATCTGTTGCAGCGGCAGATCAGTAACGCAGCACTGGCAACAATCTGGGACCCCATCGCTGTAAGAACCTGTATATCTGCAGGTGCGGGAGCCTGTTTCTCCCTGCGTTTCGGATCGAAAATGTCTGCCGCTGGCGGCGAACCGCTGGATAGCGTTGTCACGGTACGAAATGTTGTACGTAATGCGACACAGAGTTTTGGTCAAAGCATCGTTCCGCTAGGCGACGCCGTTTGGATTGATGTTGATGGCATTAGTGTCATTCTCAACACCGTGCGTTCGCAGGTCTTCAACCCGGATGTTTTTTCCAATCTGGGCATAGACCCTTTGAAAAAAGCTTTACTGGTGGTTAAATCAACCAATCACTTCCACGCCGCTTTCTCAGCAATTACTCCTACCATTCTGTACGCGGCAGTAGATGGCCCCTACCCGAACGACCCTGCCACCAATACTTATCAGAACCTTACGCGGGTACTTTGGCCGCGCACACAGAACCGCGCTTAGCGCCAACAGGATCGACTCATGGGCAAGGCTATCGATACGCCAGCATTGGTTATTGACGAAAACATCGTTATAGACAACATCAAAGCCTTCCAGGCACATTGCGACAAGGCCGGATTGAAGTTAAGACCGCACATCAAAACTCACAAGACACAGCGTTTCATGCAGCGTCAATTACTGGCAGGTGCGGCTGGAATTACCTGCCAGAAAATCAGTGAAGCCGAAATCATGGCCGATGGCGGGGCTGACGATATTCTGATTACATACAATATCGTTGGCAGCACGAAACTTCAAAAACTCCATGCACTGGCTCAGAGAGTTGCCAGACTCTCCGTGGTTGTGGACAACGCCATTGCGTTACAAGGTATCGCCCAAACGTTTTCCAATTCGGCTACGCCTCTGAATGTCATGGTTGAATGCGACACAGGCGCTGAGCGCTGTGGCGTTCAAACACCGAGTCAGGCAGTAGAGCTGGCATCGCAAATCGACAAGCTACCAGGCTTGCATTTTTCGGGACTTATGACTTACCCGCGCCCTGGTGGCGCTCAAAGCGCTGCGACGTTCATGAAAGAAACCGTGCCGCTGCTGGAGAGCGCTGGCATCCGCTGCCCGGAAGTTTCCACGGGAGGCACACCGGATATGTGGAGCGCTGCGACGCTTTCAGTATTCACCGAATACCGAATTGGTACTTACATATACAATGATCGTTCCCTGCTCCACACTGGCGTTACCAGCGAAAAACAATGCGCTGCCAGAGTACATGCCACCATTGTGAGTCAGCCCACCCACGAACGATTGGTTATTGACGCAGGATCCAAGGTGCTTACCTCTGATCTGATGGGAATGTTCGATGACTACGGCCACATCGTTGGTCATGCCGATGCCTCCATCAAATCCTTGAGCGAAGAGCACGGCGTGGTCCATGTCTCACCAGACTGCAAGCTGTCCGTCGGTGATGTGGTAGAGATTATTCCCAATCATGTGTGCGTCGTTTCCAATATGTTCGACACTGCATGGTTGCTTACTGACAACAATGAATTCGTCCCACAGCCGATTGATGCGCGTGGCCAGGTTACTTAGCCCGAGTGGCCCCTTCAAAGATCACAGATACCAACGTGCTGTTCAAAACACCTTTGTTCTTGTGAGTCACCCGCACTTCCGTCTCCGCCAGTTTAAAGAGCAGTGAATTATAGGTATCGGGATGGTTGACGGGCTGGTCCTGGACCACTGTCGCCAGATCCGCCAGACAATGGCCCATTTGGCTTGAAGTGGCATCGAAAGCGGCTTTCGCCAGATCAGAGCCTATTGGATAAGCCCAGGTACACAGATACGAGCGCTTTTCCGGATCCTCAAGAATAACGCAGTACTGTGCATCAGCCAGTTCATGCGTGGTGGTGAAGCCACCGTGTTCACTTCGCGTATCAGCCTGTATGGCATGAAACTCTTCCGCCGATTGCTCAATCAGAAACAACACCTCTGTGCAGTCCATCGACTGTGCAAATGCCATTTTCAAGGACAATAAGCTGAGCAAGACTATGCAATGCGCTCGAAACATACGGTTGGTACTCCCAGGGTTTGCACGCGTGGCGCGTACCCAATCTTACAACAACAGCCAATTGAGATACGATGTTACTTTCCCCATCATCTGAGTGCACCGATAGTGACAATTCCCGTCCGCAACTTCGACATTTTGCCTGCACTGCATTTATCTCAGGGACGCCTCGTTGATCTGGCCGCTGACTCTTCCAGTGAAAAAAGCGGCAAACCGATACTGGATGATGACACCGACCAATTGTCTGCCGCACGCCATGCTATTGAGCACGGCGCACAGTGGCTGCACGTTGTAAACGTTGACACAAGCTTCAATCCCGCCGCCAGGCACGACTGGGCATTACTCAAGCAGCTGTGCGAGCTACCCGTGAAAGTGCAATATGGTGGTGGGCTTGGTAGTGCGGAAAATATCGATAAAGCCATTGAAGCAGGTGTCAGCCGCGTATTACTCAACACCCTGGCCATAACCTCTCCAGAAGTCGTTTCCGCCGCCATAATCAAACACGGCCGGGAAAGCTTTGCGCTCGCCATTACGGCAAGCCCCGAAGGTGTTGTATTTGATAGTAACTGGGATGCAATCGGGGGGCTGAATGCCATCACTTTAGCTGTGCAAATGTATCAGTTGGGAATTACAACTCTTGTGCACACCCGACTGCAAAGGGATGGCACGATGAGTGGAACCGATCTTGATCACTCCAGTGAGTTGGCCGAATTATCCGGCATGGATGTCATCGTGGGTGGCGAAGTACGTGATCTTCAAGACGTTGTTGATTGCTATAACCGGCCGGGTATCACAGGGGTTCTGATTGGCAAGGCATTACAGACAGGAAAGTTCAGTCTGGGTGATGCCCTGGATGAAACCCGTGCCACACTTGCATTCGAATCTGGAATGCCCCGGTGGAAGGAAGAACAACAAACATTAAGGGTAAGACTGCGCCGTAGTTTGTCGCATATGTTTCTCACGCGCCACATCGACGACTTTAATGGCCTGAAAGTACTGGATGCCGGTGGCGGCAACGGTCTGGCCAGCCTGCCGATGGCAGAGTCAGGTGCAAGTGTTGATGTCGTGGATCGCTCCATGGCAATGTTGCACGATCTGGAAACCACCGCTGAAGCATCTGGTATTGGGGACCGAATAAAGGCGCATATGCACGATATCAGGAGCATTCACCAATACTTCGACCCAGACTCTTTCGATCTTCTGATCTGCCACAATGTTATTCAGTACAACCCGGCGTGGGAAGAGTTACTGGTATCCATGAGTGCTCCATTGAAAACGGGTGGCTTACTGTCACTAATGGTCAGAAACTGGTATGCCGAACCTTACCGGATCGATGTAAACAATCACACAGAGGAAGAGCTCCCCACCTTACTTGAGCGCACTCGAGGACCATCCAGAGTATTCGATGCGGATGTACTGTTTTTCTCAGCCGGATTTCTTCAAGAGTGGCTTCAGAAGCAAGGCTTTGAAGTCCTGGGTGATTACGGTCTGCTTTGTCGCCCTGATGAGGAGCTGCAAGACAACATTGCCGCTAACGAACATAAGCTGTTCCAAAAACTCATTGCACTAGAGGCAGCCATGGGAGACCGTGTACCTTACAAGCACACAGCGCGCTACGTCCAGATTGTGGCTCGGAAGTGCAACTGAACATCATCTCAATACTATCCAACTGACAATACGCCATGCAACAACGTTCACTGTCGTCATCGCTGGAAGTTTCGTGCTTGGGCCTTGGCTGTATGGGAATGAGCGAATTCTACGGTCCACGTGACGACTCGGAATCCATGGCTGTCCTGAATCGTGCTATCGATCTGGGCGTTGATTTTCTTGACACTGCGGATATGTACGGCCCGTTTCACAACGAAGAACTGATTGGCCGTTTTCTGGCTGAGCGCAAACCGAGTGTCAAAATAGCCACCAAATTTGGCATCGTTAGACGTCCAGGCGAGTATGCGAGAACCATTGACAATTCACCGTCTTATGCAAAGTCTGCCTGCGAATCGTCTTTGCAACGTATGGGCATTGACCATATTGACCTTTATTATGTGCATCGAATAGACCGTAACCGCCCTATTGAAGAGGTCATGGAGGCCCTTGCTCAATTGGTGCGTGAGGGCAAAATTGGCCACATAGGTTTGTGCGAAGTGAGTGCCGCAACGCTACGCAGAGCTCATGCGGTTCACCCGGTAACGGCTGTACAAACTGAATATTCGCTTTGGTCTCGTGATGCGGAAAACGACGTACTTCCCACTTGCCACGAACTGGGTATTGGTTTTGTGCCAAATTCACCGCTGGGGCGAGGCTTTCTGACAGGCACCTACAACAAGGATACGCAATTCAGTGCGGACGATTTTCGCGGTAGTCTTCCCCGCTTCTCACCCGACAATATTGAGAGCAATCTCGCCATTGTCGAGGCAGTCACTCAAATGGCATCCTCCAAAAACTGCACACCCGCCCAGATCGCCCTGGCCTGGCTACTATCCAAAGGTGACAACATAGTTCCTATCCCAGGTACGAAACGACTGAAATATCTGGAAGAAAATATTGCCGCAGCAGACATCGTTTTATCGCTAGACGACGTGAACCAACTTGAGGACGCAATTACGCACCTGGAAATTGCCGGTGAGCGATACACCGAAGAAGGCATGAAAGGCCTCAACGCATAAGTTTATTGGAGAGTTATCAGAGTATCCCGGAGCTTAGCCCTGACTAACTGATAAACAGCTGGCGGTTCGGCTACGTTGTTGTTCAGATCATTGCCGTTAGCATTGCCATTGTCATCCTTGGGCGAAGTGCTAGCGTAAGTGAGCGATGCGCTGTTCCAGTCTACACGTGTAGACTGAACCGGCTTCAGTGGTGGTGCTGGTGGTGATAGAGCCTGTTCTGTTTTCGCGAAACGAATGTCATTGCCCTGTGCATCCACAATGCGGAATCGATAGCGTGTGGGCAGCAGCTTGCGCACTTGATTGAATGAGGCTCTGTCGTGCCGCAAATCTTTTTCCAGGGTGAATTGACTCAGATCATCGCGCTGCAATTGTTGTTCGAATTGCTCGTTCATCCGTTGTTCGCACCCTTCCACCCGCTCTATGGTGTAGCCACCTTCATGCACCTTGGTATGACAGCTCTGACACAGGCACACACCATTAGCCACACTCGTTGATCCGCCATCTGCCCAGTGGGTGATATGGTGAATCTGCAAATTACGAGTTTGCGTGCAACCGTAGAATTGGCAATGCTGGTCTCGCTCTCGGATGGCACGCGCCATGGCATTGGGCCATATGCGTGATTTCCGGCCAATGTCTGTCGGCTCACCGTGTGCTGTGGTGTGTGTTGCCACGCTGCAATCGCAGGCAATTCTTCTGGCGGTCTCTCTGGCGATGGCACCTGTGCCTTTGACGGTTGCGCGTTTTGAGGGGTTGTGTCGTTGCGAGAGTTCCGCAGCGTCCACCGACACAATCACCTGATATCGATCGGCCGTTGCTGTCTCACGGCCCGCGGCCTGCAGGCTAGTTTCAGCCATGCGCACCGCGGCATCAGCCCTGCGCTGTGTGATGGTAGCGCGGGCCTCATCGGTATCTTCGGACTCGTCCAACTGATTCAGCGAGTGCTCCACACTGGCCAGAAACGCCTGAGCGGTCTCTGGTGGAAGGACTAACTGAATACGAGTGCTGCCGGTGTGCAGGGTATCCCACGTTAAGGCGCGGGTTGACCGTTGCTTCAATGCCCTTTCGTTGTCATTGGCCTCAGCATTCGCTTCATCGTCGGCCCAGCGATACTCGTTGCACAGCCGCGTCACATCCGTCACAGAGGCGTCCAGTGCCGCGTGGCACAGCGTTTTTTCAGAATCCTGATTGGCGACACGCGCAATCAACCGCACCTTGGACCATGACAGTTTGCCAGCTCTGAACAGCACAGCGGTGGTCGGTAGGTTTCTGAGTTCCCGACCCACTCTCAGATACTCCCAGGCAAGCTTCAGCTGAATGCCTATCTCACTATTCATCCAGGCAGCACAGTGTTTACTGCCACTGCTCTTCCAGCCTTCACGATCATCAAAGCGCACCAGCAGCTCCAGCAGATCTGCGTGAGTGGATGTCATTTCTTCAGTCAGGGCTTTCAGGCGATGACGAATAGACGGCGCATCAGTGGGCATAGCCGGGAGGTTCGCTGGTACTGCTTTGCCTTCCATACACGCCATGGCCAGACGCACGTTCTGACCAAACTGCTCACGCTCTGTTGTTGTGAAGGCGCTCATGCCCAGTGGTGATCTGGCGCTGGTCTCGAGTTTAACCTGGCGACCGGATTGATTGAAAACCTGACCACCAACCACCAATGAATCGTCCATGAATCTGTGCTCCCCCCTTTGATGTTTAATTCTAACAGCAAAGCACTAACAGCATAACGGCTTGATCGAAATCATACAGTGTATTTATACAGTATTATTATACGCTGCGTTTTTCAGACGTGAGACTTATACCCACATCAATATGACGAAAAAGGCCAATGCTGAAGAAGCTATCGGATACCGGTCAATCATAAATTCCTTATTTCATCGCTGCACAAATGGCTTCT
>CALLPU010000256.1 GCA_938016235.1 uncultured Granulosicoccus sp.
CTCAGGTTGGCAAGATCGGCGTCGGTAGACAACAACTGGTGGAGATTGCCAAAGCTCTGTCGAAGGATGTTCGTTTGCTCATTCTCGACGAACCCACCGCAGCCTTGCAGGAAAACGATAGTCAGAACCTGCTTTCGTTGCTGCTGCAGCTAAAGTCGCAAGGCATTACGTCTATTCTCATCAGCCACAAGCTCAATGAGGTTCGGCAGGTAGCGGATCGGATCACGGTGCTGCGTGACGGCGCTACGGTCTCCACGCTTGATTGTGCGGAAGAGGTGATTAGCGAAGACAGGATAGTCCAGTCCATGGTGGGCCGTGATCTGTCGCAGCGATACCCCGAGCGTGACAGAAACCCAGGCGAGGTTCTGATGGACGTGCGCAACTGGAACGCGTGGCATCCGGATTTTGCTGAGCGGCAGATACTCAAAGACGTGAACTTCACGGTGCGTCAGGGTGAAATCGTTGGTATTGCCGGGCTAATGGGTTCGGGCCGTACCGAGCTTGCCATGAGTCTGTTTGGGCGGAGCTACGGTCGCGGTGTGAGCGGTGATGTCTACATGAACGGGGAACCCGTCAACGTAGACAGTGTTGACAAGGCGATTGGTGCTGGCCTCGCGTATTGCACGGAAGACAGAAAGGAACTGGGGCTCATTCTGGATGAATCCATCGTGCGCAATACCACGCTGGCTAATCTGGCCGCTGTATCCAGCAAGGGTGTTCTCAATGATGGTGAAGAGAGAGCAGTGGCCGAGCGCTTTCGCAAAGCCATGAACATTCGTACCCCCAATGTCTTTCAGCAGGTGTTGAATTTGTCCGGTGGCAATCAGCAAAAAGTGGTGTTGTCCAAATGGTTGTTTGCCAACCCGCAGGTGTTGATACTCGATGAACCAACGCGTGGCATTGATGTGGGCGCGAAATTCGAGATATACAGCATCATGAATGATTTGACGGCCAACGGACGTGGGGTGGTCATGATTTCATCGGAAATGCCTGAATTACTGGGTATGTGTGATCGCCTGTACGTCATGAATGAAGGTGAACTGGTTGGTGAATTGACAGCCGAGGAGGCTAGTCAGGAACGCATCATGTCCATGATTGTGACGGAGCAGGTTTAACGATGTCTGAAGGAAACGTGCCAGAAGGGGCTGCACCGGCTACAGCACCGGAGTCCCGCCCTGTCGGTGCTTATCTGCTGTCTCACTTACGAGAATACGGTTTGTTGTTTGCGTTGATCGCGATCATGGCGTTCTTCCAGATCATGACCGACGGCACCCTGCTCAAGTCGGTCAACATCACGAATCTGTTCTTGCAGAACAGCTACATCATCATCATGGCGTTGGGTATGCTGATTGTTATCGTGGCTGGGCATATCGATTTGTCGGTTGGCTCGGTCATGGGGTTTATCGGTGCGTTTGCGGCTGTGCTGGTCGTGCAGTGGGAGCTGCCCGTTGCGTTGGCAATACCGTTGTGTCTGTTGCTTGGAGCGATGATCGGTGCGGCTCAGGGGTATTGGGTTGCCTACTGGCAGATTCCGTCGTTCATCGTTACGCTCGCCGGCATGCTGGTGTTCCGTGGGCTGTCGTTGTGGTTACTCGAAGGTCAATCAGTTGGCCCTTTCCCGAAAGAGTTTCAGGCTTTGTCCACAGGGTTCATCACCGACTTCATGCCTGCGTCCGTGCGTGACAGGTTGATGGGCCTGTTTGAGGTGCGAAGGATCAATGCCGGGGCCTTGTGCATTGGGACTTTGGCATCCGCCCTGATTGTCTGGTTGAATTTGCGCAGACGTCACCAGAACCAGGCATATGGCATCGAGGATGAACCGGTGGGTTTCTTCATCGCGCGCAATACCATCGTTGCGGCAGCACTGCTGTTCGTTGTGTTCAAGCTCTCAACGTTTCGTGGCCTGCCGAATGTCCTGATCACCATGACAGTGCTGACCGTAATCTATGCGTTTGTCACGGAAAGAACCACAATTGGTCGGCGTATCTATGCGGTTGGTGGCAACGTCAAGGCTGCCAAACTCTCCGGCATCAAGACTGAACGCCTCACGTTTCTGGCGTTTACCAACATGGGTATGCTGGCGGCTCTCGCCGGGCTGATATTCGCCGCCAGGCTGAATACAGCCACGCCGAAAGCGGGATTTGCCGTGGAGCTGGATGTGATTGCAGCCGTATTTATCGGCGGTGCTTCCATGGCAGGTGGGGTAGGGACGATTGTGGGTGCCGTTATCGGGGCCTTCATCATGGGCGTCATGAATAACGGGATGTCGATCATGGGGATCGGCATTGATTATCAGCAAGTGATCAAGGGTCTGGTGTTGCTGGCAGCGGTTATCTTCGATGTCTACAACAAGCGAAAGCAGAGCTAGCACGCAACGCGAATTACCAAGGCTTTTTCTAAGCCCTGTACGCAGGCAATGGTGCTCTGTCCTGTAGATCTATCATTCGGCGTAGCATGATATCGGTCAGCTCATGTCTGATTTGCGAGAATTGCGCAGCGTCGTACTGATTATGAATTTCGAGTGGGTCGTTTTTCAGATCGTAGAGTTCGTGCCAGCTTTCTCCGTGTCGTATCGTCATCCGGTACCGGTCGGTCACCACCGTGCGAATACGCTGAGGACGATCAAATCCTGTCATGGATCTCTGGCTGTCCTCTTCCACAATAATGGCCTCAGGAGCGTCGGTGGTCAGCAGGTCTCTTCCCTGTATGCCGTTGTAGGCCTGCACGCCAGCCCGTGCCAGAATGGTTGCGGAGATATC
>CALLPU010000257.1 GCA_938016235.1 uncultured Granulosicoccus sp.
CTGCTGCAGGATATCGCGTTTCTGCCATGATCGGTGGTGTCCGTTGCACACTGTATAGGTAGTCAGTACAATGGGGCCTCACCCAATAAAGTGAAAAGCTGCGCGCAGGAGGCAGGATGTGGCAACTCATCCGAAGATCGATTACATCGAATTACCCGCATCAGATCTTGATGCCGTACAGGCATTCTATTCAGCCGTGTTTGGCTGGACGTTTGAGTCCTATGGGGATGAATACCTGGCGTTTACCGATGGCAAGCTTGATGGCGGTTTCTACCGATCATCCAGCGTATCCAGTGCAGAGCAAGGAGCGCCACTGGTTATTTTCTATGCAGATGACCTGGAATCTGTGGAGGCTGCCATCAAGGCTGCCTCCGGCACTATCGTAAAGCCCATTTTTTCGTTTCCGGGCGGCAGGCGTTTTCAGTTTACTGATCCACACGGTAACGAGCTTGCAGTATGGACACATACATAGGTTAGCTGTGTGGGTGCGTGGCATTGTATTGTTCTGATCCAAGATTGATTTGTGCAAGTGTGCACACAGTCGGTTCTACATAACGTATCAACAGTGCTCGTTGCGTCAATTTCCACGGGGGAGTGTCGATGGCAGTCTGAGGGGGTTTACATTCGTAAATCCAGTAACCGGACCGTTCAATGTTTTCACGAAAATACGTTAACCTGTTTGCAGGGCTATTGCTCCTCAATACTGCCCCGGGTCTTGCTGACTCTCCCGGTGTTTTTGATAACAAGATTGTTGTCGGGCAGTCCGCCGCTTTTGATGGACCGGCGCAGGCGCTGGGCCTGGGCATGCGGCTGGGGCTGCAAGCTGCCTTTCATGAGGCGAACGCGGCCGGCGGCATCAACGGCAGGCAAATCGAGTTTGTGACCTACGATGATGGTTATGAGCCGGAAAAAGCCATCGACAACACGAACGCTGATCAACACGGATAAGGTGTTTGCGTTGATTGGTGCTGTTGGCACACCAACATCCAAAGCCTCACAACCCATTGCGAAGAAAGCGAATGTGCCTTTCATTGGTCCGTTCACAGGGGCTGGTTTTCTGCGTGATCCAGCGAATACCCATGTCGTTAATGTGCGTGGCACTTACGATCAGGAAACGGAAGCGTGGATACAGCATTTGACGGAAGATCTGGGTAGTCAGCGAATCGCGATACTGTATCAGGACGACTCCTTTGGGCGTGTAGGATTGGCTGGTGTCGAAAAGGCCATGGAAAAGCGGGGCATGGAGCTGGTGGCTGCTGGCACCTACAAGAGAAACAGTGTCGCAGTGAAAAGTGCTTTACTTAAAATCCGTAAGGGTAAGCCTGATGCTGTGGTCATGGTCGGTTCCTACAAACCGATAGCAGCCTTTGTGAAGCTGGCGCGTAAGCTGAGACTTAAAAGCGAGTTTGTAACCATTTCGTTTGTAGGCAGCAAGGCCCTGGCTAGCGAGCTGGGTGAGGATGGCCACGGTGTTGTGGTTACACAAGTGGTTCCGTTCCACCAGGATTCATCGCTGCCGCTGGTAAATGACTACCATAAGGCCTTGAGCGCTGTAGACCCTTCTGCTGAGTCTGGATTTGTGTCTCTGGAGGGTTATATGGTGGGCAGGCTTTTTGTGGATGCTTTGCACAAACTGGGTGCCGATGTTACTCGCCAGAATCTGATCGACGTGTTTCAGCAGAGCATGGAGGTTGATCTGGGTGGAGCTACGCTGAGCTTTGGGCCGGGTGACAATCAGGGTATGGATCGTGTGTATCTCTCGGTTCTGCAGTCTGATGGCACTTACCGGTATGTCGACAGACTTGGCGGTGCAGTAGATACCGCTGAACTGGACTGATCCGACAGGCCTGCACCTGATCTGCTCAGGGTTTGCTTGGGGCCTGAGCAAATCCTTGGCGGGGCTGGATCATCGCGCTCTGCCAATTGAGGAGCTAATGCAGCAACTGCAGCTGCATTAGCCTCTTGCTGAAGAGGCGCTAACAAGATCAGCAGGGCTCCCCAAGGTCAATTTCCGTGATGCCCAGACGCATGGCTTGCACCTGCACGACGTCATTGGTGTTGTTGTCGTTGTTGATGTCGCCCAGATCCACGAATTCGACCGTCAGCATGTCACCCAGGATGAACAGCTCCGAGCGATCAAACTGTGGGATGTCATCCATGAATATACGATCTGAAAAAGGATCTTTTCTGACTTCACCGGAAACCGTTCGATCCGGCACACAGTTGTCGTCATCATCGAAATCGATGAGTACAGCTTCTGCCGTTCCCTCAGTGCCTGGTTCTCTGATCACGAGAAACGCCTGGTCGCCCATAATGCCATTCCATTCATCCTGCAGGTCGTACACACCGACAAACGGTTGAATGAGAACACTGTCTGCAGGGGTTGGCGGTATGCCGGATGGGTCACCAGCACCACCGCCCGATTCGGTGGTTGCGGAATCTCCACAGGCCGATAGCAGTAAGGCCGACGCAACGGCAACGAGCAGCCGGATGTCACGATAGGTAGGGCGCATAATCAATGCTCGCAGATCAACGGGTTGAATGGACAGGGCGTTTGCAGCCGCAGCGGTTGGTGCTGCCGATAATGTTGGCTGAATTCTATGAATTATTCACGCCAGAAGCCTTTAGTGGTGTAACAGAGTAGCGGCTGCACCTTGAACCGTTCCTGAACGACACATCAACATGATGCCATCAGTAAGCAACTGCTTCAATCCGTACTGATACGTAGTCCTGCAGTGTCGAATACATGGCACTTTTCCGGTTCAATACCGAGAGTGCAGCGCTCGCCCGGGCGAAGGTAATGTTCTCCGTCCAGTTTCGCCACCAGATTCTGACCGTCATCCAGTGTCAAATGGACAAAGGCTTCACCGCCGAGATGTTCAAAGACCTGAACTTCACCCTGCAACTGGCCGTTCTCGTCTATTTTCAGGTGTTCTGGACGCATGCCCAGAGTAACGTCGCCCTCTTCTGCCTGCGGACAATCACACACGCGATCAGACCCGAGAGCGATGTGACCATCCACACACCGCGCCTTGAGAAAATTCATGGCGGGTGAACCGATGAATCCTGCAACAAACTGGTTGGCAGGCTGCCGGTAGAGCTCCAGCGGTGTACCCACTTGTTCAACAGAGCCATTTCGGAACACCACGATACGATCGGCTAACGTCATCGCCTCAACCTGATCATGCGTGACATACACCATGGTGTTTTTCAAACGCTGGTGCAGCTTGAGTATCTCAACGCGCATATGGACTCGCAGCGCTGCATCCAGATTGGACAAGGGTTCGTCAAACAGGAATACCTTTGGCTCGCGAACGATTGCGCGACCGATTGCCACTCGCTGCCGTTGCCCACCAGACAGCTCGCGTGGTTTGCGACTCATCAAATCCTGCAAGCCCAGGATATCGGCAGCGATGTTGACGCGTTTGTCGATCTCCGCCTTGTCCACTTTGGCATGTTTGAGTGAGAACCCCAGATTGCCGCGAACATCCTTGTGTGGATACAGTGCATAAGACTGAAACACCATCGCGATACCGCGATTCGACGGTGGCTGATAATCGATACGTTGTCCGTCTATATGAATTTCACCGGCCGTGAGAGTTTCCAGCCCGGCGATCATGCGAAGCAGTGTGGATTTGCCGCAGCCGCTGGGCCCAACGAACACAACAAGCTCTCCGTGTTCTACCGAGAGGTCCATGTTCTGGATAACGGTGGTGTCGCCGAAGGCTTTTTTTACGCTCTTGAGTGCCAGTGTTGCCATCAGCCCTTGACTGCCCCTGTAGTGATGCCACGAATAAGTTGCCGTGAAAAAATGACGTACATGACGAGTACGGGAAGAATGGCCACCGACAGGGATGCCAGTACAGAGCCCCATTTCACGGTGTACTGACCGATAAACTGCTGCACACCCAGGGTGACGGTGCGTGTGTCCTCACCCGGCGACAGGATCAGTGGAAACCACAGATCGTTCCAGATGGGAATCATCGAGAATACGGCCACAGTGGCAATGACCGGCCTGACCAGTGGTAGAACCACTTCGAAGAATATTCGGTATTCGGATAACCCATCAATACGCGCACTGTCTTTGATCTCGCGAGATACCGATCGCAGGAATTCGGTGAATATGAAGATCGCCACGGGCAGGCCCTGTGCTGTGTAAACCAGGATCAGCGCGGTCAGCGTGTTGGCCAGCCCCAGGTCCACGATCAGGTTAAGCAGGGCCACCGTGCCGAGTCGAATGGGCACCATGATGCCCACAATCAGATACAGGCTAATGAACGTGTTGCCTTTGAATTCATACTCTGACACCGCGTGCGCAGCCATCGCGCCAAACAGCAGAATCAGAAACAGCGACACACAGGTGACAATAAGGCTGTTTCCAAAGAACAGCGGAAAGTCGCTGTTGGTCATCACGCTTTCGTACCCTTTGAATGACAGGGCCTTGCCAGTCGGAAGCCCTAACGGGTCACCAAAAATAGCCTTGCGCGTTTTCAGGCTGTTGACAACGATTAACACGAGAGGAAACAGCGCCAGCAGCGTCCACGCAATCAGCACTGCATGAATGGCGGTGATGGATAGTTGATCGCGTACTCGCCTCATGTGTCGTAGCGCTGCAGTTTGCGTTGCACACCGAACAGGTAACAACCAACGCCGATCAGGATGATGAAAAACAGGGCTGATGCCACGGTGGCTCCCATATGCTGATCACCCAGCTGTGCCTGAAACCCGAAGAAACTTCGAAACAGGAAGGTACCCATCACGTCGGTGGAGAAGTTTGGCCCGGCCAGCCCACCCTGAATGGAATAGATCAGATCGAAGCTGGCCGTAAAATTACCGATGTAGGTGAGGATGGCAACGAGCCCGAGCGTGGGCAGTATCAAGGGCAGCTTGACCTTCCAGAATATCCACCAGCCGTTCAGTCCATCGATGCGTGCCGCTTCAATGGTCTCTTCAGGAATGTTCAGCAAGGCTGCGTAAAACAGCATCAGGGGAATGCCAACGTACTGCCAGATGGAAATCAGCGTAACGGTAACCAGTGCACTGCTTTCAAGGCCAAGCCACGGTTGAAACCAGTGACCGATGCCCAGCGCTTTCATGGCATCGGGTGTGACACCCCATAATGGCGAGAGTATCAACTGCCAGATAAAACCCACCACCACAACCGACAGCAGCGTGGGTAGGAAAAAGACGGTTCGGTAGGTAGCCGCACCCTTGAGTGTCGGTATGCTCAACAGAGCCGCCAGCGCCAGGGCAATGGGATTCTGAATCAACATGTGCATGACAAACAGCACCACGTTGTTCTTGAACGCATTCCAGAACTGTTCGGCCCAGTAGGGTTCTCCTATTAGACGCAGGTAGTTGGCAATACCGACAAATTCGGATCGACCTTCGCCGCTGGCATACAGAGACAAACGCAGTGATTCGAAGATCGGGTAGATGGCAAAGACGGTGTAGATCAGCGTCGCCGGTGCCAGGAACACCAATATGTACCAGCGGCGTGTGACCTTGCCGGGATCTGTAGCCACAGTTTGCGGGTTACCTGTCAGTGGAATCGGCGAAGCGCCAGACGAGGCGATACCGCGGCTCGCCTGGCTCCAATACCCGGTTATGCATGACCTGATAATTCTTGATTTTCATATCAGGTCATGCCTGCCATCACTGGCTACCGGTTTCAGGGCTTGTACCAGCCATCCAGATTAGCCTGCGCATCAGCCGCTGCATCTTCCGGTGTC
>CALLPU010000258.1 GCA_938016235.1 uncultured Granulosicoccus sp.
ATCATCTTCGTGCCTGATGCACGAAACAACCCTGATGCCATCGCCGAATCCATCATTGAAAACCTGCCGTCAGCCAAGCCGTTACTGGCCTGCTGGATGGGTGACGCCAGTGTGCTAAGTGCCAGAGACACCTTGTCGCAAGCTGGTATTGCGACCTTCCGCACTCCAGAGTCGGCTATCGACGGTTTTGATTTTCTACACCGATACTTTGTCAGCCAGCAGCAACTGCTCCAATTGCCCAACCCGGCATCCCGAAAGACACGCGCGGATGCCAGCGCAGCGCATGCCGTTGTCACAGCCGCTCTATCTGATGGGCAACGCGTCATGACGCCGGATTCAACCCGGCAACTGTTGGAGCTGTTTGATATTCCCGTGCTGCCTGCCAGGCATGCAAGATCACTGACCGATGCAACCCACCTGGCTGAAGCGATTGGATTTCCGGTGGTGATGAAACTGGTCTCTCCGAATATCAGCTATAAGGCATCTGTGATCAGCACGCAGTTGAATCTGCAGTCTGTCGCTGATGTGCAAGATGCGTGGCACCGTATTGAGAAACGCCTGGCAGAGCAACGCCCGGATGCCGAGTTCCAGGGTGTTCTGATTGAGGCGATGCTACCACCGGGGAACCAACGGGAATTAGCGCTTACTCTGTCTCGCGATGTCACTTTCGGGCCTACGATAGGTGTGGGTATCGGTGGCGACCTGACGGCCCTGGCCACCATTCGAGCGCTTCAACTTCCACCGCTGAATCGTTACCTCATCGCAGACCTGCTCGATGATCGAGACATCAGAACCTACATGGGTGCCTTTCGTCATACAAAGGCCATCAGCATAGAGCCTGTCGCGCATATACTCCGCCGACTTTCAGAGCTGGCGTGCGAACTACCGGATGTCCATTCGCTGGACATCAATCCGTTGATCGTGACGGCTGAAGGTGCTGTTGCCATGGATGTACAAGTGGTGTTGGAGCAATCACACAACAGCAAGCTCTACGAACACCTGGCGATCCACCCCTACCCCTGGCAATGGATACGCGACGTTGTATTGAAGAACGATTCACCGGTACAACTGCGGCCTATCAGACCCGATGATGCGTCGTCCATCATCACGCTGGTCAAGAGCATGTCAGCAGAGTCCCGGTACTTTCGTTTCATGCACGCCATCAACGAGCTGTCACCACAGATGGTAGCCCAGTTCACCAAACTGGACTACGACCGGCAGATGGCGTTTGTGGCGGTCAGTGCCGTGAATAATGTCGTGGGCGTCAGTCGTTACATGATCAGCAGCGATCGGCAGTTCGGGGAATTTGCCATATCGGTCAGCGATGAGTGGAAAGGCCTGGGCCTGGCGTCTACGCTGATGCGACTACTCATCGAACACGCTGCCGATCAGGGACTGCAAACACTGCAAGGTGACGTACTACGCACCAATACGCCGATGCAGGGACTGATGAATTCGTTGAAGTTCACCGCCAAACCCAGCCCCGATGAACCCGAAGTACTTCGCTATACCTATAGCTTAAACGAGAACGCATGAGACCCAAACTGGAAACCCTCGCAGTGCAAGTAGACGGTGCAACCATTGCCGGTATCCGTCAGCGCGATCCCAACCAGACCGATGCTCCGAAGTTGCTATGCCTGCACGGTTGGCTGGACAACGCCAACAGCTTTGTACCCATGATGCCGTACCTGCCAGCATACGATCTGGTTGCGATCGATCTGCCCGGCCATGGTTACAGTGACGAGTCTGCATCGGGCTACTCATTCCACGAGTTGTGTTTTCAAATCACGCGTTTTGTGAATGCACTGGGCTGGGACAGCTGCCACGTGCTGGGACATTCGCTAGGGGGATGCATTGCGCCGATGTTGTGTGTGGCCAACCCCTCGCTGATAGAGAGCCTGATGCTGATCGAAGCCAGCGGCCCGCTCAGTGAGGCCGCAGAGAAGCTGCCAGAGCGCATGGCAAAGTCCATGCGGGAACGCCTGGACGCCTCCCGTTTTCAATCGCGTACGTTTGCCAACCGGCAGGAAGCCGTGGATGCTCGTTTAAAGGCTGCCAGAATGGCGCCAATGTCTGCCAAGCTGATCATTGATCGACAATTGCGTGAGGTTGAGGCGGGTTTCCAATGGCGTTTCGACCCACGCTGGCGAGTAACGTCTCCGCAGTATCAAACGGAAGAACAAGTGCGTGCCGTGTTATCAGCGGTGAATTGCAAGACATTGGCTGTTGTCGCTGACGACGGGTTCCTCACCAGACGGCCGGAATCCTTGCAACGCCTTGAGTGCATACGCGATTGCGAGACGGTGACCCTGCCAGGCAACCACCATTTGCACATGGACACGCCAGAACCTGTGGCAGCAGCGGTGAATCGTTTCACCGGCGCTACGCCTGATCTGGGAGGTTGACTAACATCGCGTCAGTGCATGGTTGTATTGATGCGAAGCCAGGCGTGTATCTGTCTCAACTGTGACTACGGATTGGCCTTAGCGTCGTAGCAGGCAAACGCAAGCTTGTTTCCGTCGAGATCGCGAAGGTAGCCAACATAGAATCTGTCACCGTAGCTTTCCGGTCGAAAACCCGGGCTACCTTCATCCTTGGCACCCGCCTCAATCGCCATGGCGTGCAGCTGATCGACATCCGCGCCTCTGTGTACTCTGAACGCTACCATGGCACCGTTGCCGACACTCGCAGGTTCTCCATCAAAGGGATAGCACACGAAAAATCGTGGCACGGTATCATCGTCTTTGTTCCCCCAGGAAACCACTTGCTCATCTTCATAACATACCGCCAACCCCATCTGCTCAAACAAGGGAACATAAAACGCCCTGGCTTTCGCCAGATGTCGAGTTCCAACCATGGTGTATCCAATCATCGTATTAACATCATCCTGGTTGTATCAAATTCTTCCATCTACCCTACTGTTACCTGAATCCGTGAACGAAAGAATAACCGCATGTTTGTTGTTACTGTGACACTAACGATCAAGCCTGAGAGCCGCGCACAGTTTCTGCCCATTATGCTGGAAAACGCTCAACGTTCCACTTCCGAGGAGCCCGGGTGTCATCAGTTCGATGTCTGCATTTCACTGGATAATGAGAATGAAGTCTTGCTCTACGAGCTGTATGACGATGAAGACGCATTTGCCACGCACCTTCAAACACCACATTTTCTGGCGTTCAACGACGCTACCGCAAACATGGTGACATCCAAGGTAGTGAGAACGTTCACACGGGCTGCCGCTTCAGCTTGAGTTGTAGCCCTTTTGGGTGGCGGAACTTCGTAAGTGTAAACGTCAATCAACACGCAGCAGAGTATCGTGCTGCTGCATCTGGCCATCAATGATCATTCGTCCCATGATTTTGTCTCCGGTAGCGGACACCGAGAACTCGCCCTGCCCCATGCCCTTCAACTCCATTGCAAACTTTCTCGGCAAATGAGTGAAGAATCGCCCTTGGCCGGAGCCATACCCCGTGCTTTCAACGTTGAACGTACCATCATCGAACTGAGTAATCTCGTACCGAGTGCCATTCCTGCCTTCCCAGATTCCCGCAATCATCGGCACACTCTCCAGGTATTGTGCGTCCGGCTCAGCAGTTGGCGTCGGGGTAGCACCTGAACCTGTCGTACTTCCCGTTGATTGACCCACAGGACTACCCACAGGATTTCCCGCACCGATAACAGGCTCATCAGGTTCGCCAGTGATACTTAGCTTGAACGCTGCAAACACGACAACCGCTGCTACCGCTGCAATGGCAATCCATTTGTGAGCGTTGTGACTACCCGAATCCGATTCTGTCGGTGTTGCCTGACTCTGAGTTGCAGTGGGCACCATACCCGATACCGTGCTGATCGCACTCACCAACCGCGAGAGATCTCCCTCCCAACGGTCCTGTTTATCAGAGATATCATGAAACTGATTGTCGTAGATGAAGTTGATCTCACCAAGATCAAACCCCTCGCTCAAGTTAGTGCCATCCAGCGTCACCGGAATAATGGGCACATCCAACTCGTACGCACGTTGCAGTTCCAGCGCCACGTAGTTGATGTCATCGTGGATACGCTTAACCCAGATCGTCTCCCAGCGCGGACCAATAACCAGTAGCAAAACTGCAGAGCGATGCAGGTTCTCATCGATCACCTTTTTCCACTTGGCACCGCCGAGAATATCCGAGGTATCGCGGAACACACAGCCCTTACCGAACACGCCTTCGAGCTCGTGCTCCAGACGGCTAACATAGCCTGGACTATCGTCGCGCCGGTAACTCAGGAAGATCCGGTCCTTGTTCATACAACCCGCACACGGTAACGTGCCTCAGCAAAGTGTAGCAGGCAAACAGGTAAGCCCATCAAGCGCTTGCGAAACCCTGAGATTTTCTAACCTAGACTTTTCATGAAAGGCCTGTGAGGCACGGCCGAATCCGTTCCCGTGGGGTTTGGTCGTGTCGTCCGCGCAACCTCATGGGTAGACTCGGCTAAAGCGTCTGCAACAGCCCAATCAGTTCTTCCAGCTCAGTGATGACAGGCACGCCTTCAGGGGCCTGCTCATTCCCGTGCGGATCATAGTAAACCGGTGTCATCGAGGCAGCTACGGCCGCCTGTATGCCCACAACACTATCTTCCAGTACCAGGCACTTGGCAGGCTGTACGCCGGACTCGGCCGCTGCGTATTCGAACAGAGCCGGATCCGGCTTCCACGCATTCACCTGATAAGCACTGTAAATGGCATCATCAAAATAAGCCCCCAGACCACACAGCTTCAGGGAACGTTGCGTTTTCTCCACCGGTGCATTCGATGCGATACACCGAGGTATGGTTAGCTGCTCCAGCATCTGCTCAACCCCGGCACTGGGTGTGATCATGGTGTTGGACAAGACGTTCTCTCTTTGACGATACAAATCCAGGCAGTTTGCAGGCACGCCACCCGGGCATTGAGACTCCACATCATCAAATATGTCCGCTAGTCGCATCCCTCGGTATTTTGCAGTCACATCCTGTGCTGTGCCGGTCAATCCGGGAATAACATCCAACATGGCTTGCGATGCGCAGTCTTCACTTTGCACCAGCGTACCGTCCATGTCGAAAATAACGAGTTCACAGATCATTTGTGGTTACTGGGTATTGAGAATGTCTCTAGCCTAAACCATTCCTGTCAGCGTTATGCCGCCGCTTTTGATGATGACC
>CALLPU010000259.1 GCA_938016235.1 uncultured Granulosicoccus sp.
AGGCCTGAGCATGTTGTTTCGCATGACCGGCGCCGTGTCTCTGGTTGCTGTGGACGTAGACACCCGCCTGGGCCGTGTTCATCCGAAGAAAGTGTGGATGGGCATGAGTGTGGGCAGGATCGTTAATCCGGCGCTTGCCGATAGCCAGGTGTATGGAGCGGTTGTGCAAAGCCTTGGGTTTGCACTCACGGAGGAGCGCCACTACGATCCCTCAACCGGTACGTTGTTGAGTGTTGGCCTGGAGGACTACCGAATACCCGGTATCGGCGATATCCCGGAAATCGATATTCATTATCACGAGGACAGCTTTGAGGATATGCGCGGTGCGGCGTGCGGACTCTCTGAGCTGGCCACCTTGCCCATGCCGCCAGCGCTGGGCAACGCCGTGTTTAACGCAACAGGCTGGCGACCAACGGATCTGCCGCTGAGTCCGCAACGGCTAGTCGGTCATGTCTGACGTACAGGGGCACATTATGTATACCTTCGCAACGTCGGTCCAGGACGCTATTGCCGCCACCGGCGAGTTTCGTGCTGGTGGTACGGATCTGCAGGAACGTCTGCGCAGCCGCAACGCGAACGGCTCGTTGATCGATATCTTCGGTGTTGAAGGGCTTGACGATATTACCTATGCCGATGATGGCGTCACGATTGGCGCCATGACGACGTTAAGTACCGTTGGCGATCATCAGCAACTGCAGCGCGATTACCCTGCGCTTACCTTGCCCGCACAGACGTTGGCTACCCCGCAGACGCGGCACGTAGCTACCATGGGTGGTGTGCTGTGCCAGCGAACTCGGTGTGCCTACTACCGTCACCCGGAGCTCGGCTGCCCCAAGAAAGGCAATGCCGACGTTTGCCCATCGCGGCAAGGCGATCATCACCTGGGTGTCGTGTTTGATATTGGCCCCTGTGTTTATCCGCATCCGTCGTCCATTGGTTGTGCGTTACTCACCTATGACGCAACCGTTCAGATCAACGGTGCGCAGACGTTGTCTGTGGCCGATCTCTTTGGCAGCGGCAAAGATGCGCGCAGCGATCACACACTGAAGCCGGGGCAGATGATCACGGCTATTCAGCTGCCGGTGGCAACGCAACACGAGAGGGCATCCTACGTTCGGCAGATGAGCCGCGCCTGGGCGGAGTGGCCATTGGTTGAAGTCGTGGTGCGATTAATCATGGACAACAACACGATCAAGGATGCGAAGGTGGGTATCGGCGGCGTGGCAAACATCCCGCTGAGGCTAACCGAGGTGGAACAGGCATTGATCGGGACTGAAGCAAGCGAAGAGAGTCTGTCGCGCGCTGCGAAAGTGGCTACCGAGCGATGCACGCCGTTGCCCGGTACTGAATATAAGGTGCCGATGGTAGTGGCCGGTGTGCTTGAAGCGCTGGAACAAGCTTTGGCTAACGAATCAGGCGGGCAGCTGGAGCTCTAGTCGATAATCATCGCGCCTCAACAGTGGCTCTGGCTAGTTCCATGAAGCGGTGAATCAATTTGCTGTGGCGTCGCTCATTCAAGCACACGATGGATTCTTCCATGGTTAACTGCATGTCGCGAATACGTATTTTGACAAGGCCTTCTGGCTGCCCGAATTCAGCTTCTGACACCACACCCACGCCGCCGCCATCGGCCACGATCAGTCTCACCGCCTCGCGTCCTTCAGCTTCAATCTTGACGCTGAGCGACACCCCGGCGGAATGTGCCTGTTGTTCCAGACGCGCGCGCGTTCGGGAGCCGGTTTCGCGCAGCACCAGCGGCCAACTGGCCAGTTTTTTCAGGCTGACGGTTTGTCGTTTGGCGTAGTGGCTGTTGGCCGGTGCAAAGGCCACTATCGGTGACGAGTTCAATCGCACGACGTCATGGTCATGGTTGTCCGGCACGTTGCCCAGAACACCGATATCCGCCTCATAGCGCTTTAATTGATCCACAACCTGATCCGAATTCCCGGATCGTACCGACACGAAAACATCCGGAAACTCGTGGCGGAACTGGCCCAGCACCTGTGTCATGTGATGGGCCGAGTCCGCCACGATATGTAAGGTTGCACTGTGCTCAGCGAGCGACTCGCTGAGGAATTCCAGAGCCTGCTTTTCTACGTCAAACAGACGATGAGTCATGTCGAGCAGCGTCTTGCCTTGTTCAGTGAGCTGCACCTGCTTTTTCTGTCTGTCGAACAGGCGGATGTCGTACTCGGCTTCCAGTTTGCGTACCTGGTCCGAGATAGCGGGTTGTGTAACGTGCAGCACTTCTGCCGCACGGGAGAAACCGCCGTGAAGTGCTACGTGATGAAAGGCCCTGAGCTGTACGTATCGCATAAAAGAAAAATCGATAGGTCTATATGTTTTATCGATTTTACAGATGAAATGCTCGCGTGTACGGTAGGCGGATTACCACCTCTTGCGATGAGCAATCCTTTGGAAAAACCACGATTGGGTGAACCCTATCTGCTGACGCCAGGGCCATTGTCCACGGCTTACACCGTCAAGCAGGCAATGTTGCGTGACTGGGGCTCATGGGATGACGATTTTCGTGCCATGACGCGACAGATACGCACCGATCTCCTGGCCATGATCGGCGATGATCAGCAACTATTCGATTGTGTTCCCGTGCAGGGCAGTGGCACCTTCGCCGTCGAGGCCATGCTGGGTACATTGTTGCCCGCCGACAGCAAAACTCTGGTGCTGGCGAATGGTGCGTATGGTCAGCGTACCGCAAAAATTCTGCAAACCATTGACCTTCGCCACACCATTATCGAC
This sequence comes from uncultured Granulosicoccus sp., assembly GCA_938016235.1. Taxonomy (GTDB): domain Bacteria; phylum Pseudomonadota; class Gammaproteobacteria; order Granulosicoccales; family Granulosicoccaceae; genus Granulosicoccus. The sequence goes on from CALLPU010000259.1 coordinate 2,758, forward strand.
AAGGGCGATTACCTGCCACCCAGAGGGTATGAGGTGACGGCGGCGCTCAATGCCGATCCGGATATTACGCATGTGGTGGCCATTCACTGTGAAACCAGCTCCGGCATTCTCAATCCGCTGGAAGAGATCTCGGAAGCCACGTATGCGGCCGGCCGATCACTGCTGGTTGATAGCATGAGCGCATTCGGGGCTATCGACATCAATCATACTAACGTTCGATTCGATGCTATCGTATCTTCGGCCAACAAGTGTATCGAGGGTGTGCCCGGTTTCGGGTTTGTGATTGTGCGTAAGGATTTGCTGCAAGGCGCGAAAGGTCGATGTCATTCATTGAGCCTGGATCTCCACGATCAATGGGCAACCCTGGAAAAAACGGGGCAATGGCGATACACCCCCGCCACGCACACCATCGCAGCGTTCGTCGAGGCCTTGCGCTTACATCGACTGGAAGGCGGCGTTGGCGCGCGCGGCCAACGTTATCGATCCAATCGCGATACGCTGGTGGCTGGCATGCGAGCGTTGGGGTTTGAAACGCTGCTGAACGATCGCTGGTTGTCGCCCATCATTGTCACTTTCTTCAATCCGGCGGACCCTGCATTTGTATTTGCCCGGTTCTATGACCTGATGAAAGAGCAGGGGTTTATCATCTATCCGGGGAAACTGACCGAAGTAGACAGCTTCCGTATTGGTTGTATCGGCCAGATAGATTCCTCCGTGATGCAATCGGTGGTGGAAGCAGCTGCAGAGGCTCTGAAGCGCATGGGAGTTTCCAGTGCCCAGCCCCCGGAACAGGCGTTTGCAGAGCGTGAAAAGCTACAGCAGTCTTGACCTGGATTACTCATGAAATCACGGGGACGCCCAGTCCGGCTACTTACGGAAGGCCAGCCTCCGCATCCCCTGCGTACGCACCGATTTTTCTCATACTTGTATACGACCTTTTAGAATAGAGCTGCATAATCATGTCACCCCAATTGACCGTTAATGACCGGGATTACCCGGTACCCCCTGTCTGTGCCATTGCCAT
>CALLPU010000260.1 GCA_938016235.1 uncultured Granulosicoccus sp.
GTCTGCCATGTCCCAACCCGACATGGATGCTGCCATGCAAGTCGGACGCACAGCGGTCACGCGAGCAGTGGATGTTGGGTGTCGGTGTATCGGTCTGGGTGAGATGGGTATTGGTAACACAACCTCTGCAGCCATTCTTACCGGGCTGATGTGTGCAAGCGATGCGGCCAGTGTGACAGGGCGTGGCACCGGTCTCAGTGATGAACAGATGCCCATCAAACAACGCGTGGTAGCTGACGTGATGCAGCGTCTGGCCAACGAGGCCACTGATCCGATGGCCTGCTTGAGACAGGCTGGCGGGTTGGAGATTGCAGCTCTGGTAGGAGCGATGCTGGAAGCCTCGTTACAGCGCATCCCCGTGGTTGTAGACGGCTTTATCGTAACGGCTGCTGCATTGATAGCTTGTCGAACGGATCCGGCGGTGCGTCGCACGCTGTTCTTTGCCCATGAGTCTGCTGAGGCGGGTCATCAGATTGCCTTGCGTACACTACAGGCCACGCCATTGCTGACACTGGGTATGCGTTTGGGAGAGGGGTCGGCTGCTGCGCTGGCCATTCCGCTTCTGCGAGGAGCTGCGGCTGTCATGCGAGATATGGCAAGCTTCGCCGATGCTGGAGTGTCCACAGGCGCGTGAGCGTTCATCTGTGATCAAGCAGGAACTGATCACCTTCGGCACGGCGCTGATGTTCCTGACCCGATTGCCGGTCGGTTCCTGGTGCAGTGGTGAGGCGCGTGTACTCAGCAACGCTACGCGTTATTTCCCGGCTGTCGGATTCATTGTCGGGTCTTTACTTGGTTTGTTCCTGTGGATGTGCACGGTTGTGCTGCCAGCCTCCTTGTGTGTCGGGTTAACCGTGGTTGCGGGCGTGCTGATAACCGGTGCGTTTCATGAAGACGGCCTGGCCGATGTGGCAGACAGTGCCGGTGCGTTCGGTGTGGATCGCAAGCTGGACATCATGCGCGATAGCCGCGTGGGCACCTACGGTTCGCTGGCGTTGATCCTGTTGATTCTGATCAAGTACCTGGCGCTGTGGGAATTGATTGACGCCAGCTTGCCAGTCACGTTAGCGGCATTGGTCTGTGCCCATGTGTTGAGCCGCTGGAGTAGTGTGTGGTTAATGGCAACACAAGCCTATGCGCGTCCGGAGGCAGCGAATCGAGTGGTTGCTGAGGGTGTCGATGCGCGACGATTCATGCTCAGTACCTTGTGCGCGGTGATTGCGTTGTTGCCAGCCGCTGTGTGGGTGTCCCCGATGTTTTATCTGTTGTTTTTCATCGCCTGGTTGATCAGTGCCTGTAGCGCGTATCGTTTTCGCAAAGCGTTTGGTGGGATCACGGGTGACTGTCTGGGTGCAACCAACCAGTTGGTTGAGGTCGGTGTTTACCTGGTCGTTGTGGCGGTTGTCGTGTGAATAATCTGTACCTTGTCAGACACGGACACACACTCTGGTCAGACACCGGAGGCATAGCCGGACGCACCGATATTGCATTATCCGATCAGGGGACACAGGCGGTAAAGCGTCTCGCAGACAGTGTCTTGCCGCAAGCTGCCTTCACGCGTTGGTACTGCAGTCCGCTGCAAAGAACACAGGCAACCTCGTTATTGTTGAGAGAATCATTGCAACAACGATCAACATCACCGCTGCCCACGCAAATCCTGGACGAACGCCTCGTTGAACTCGATTTTGGTGATTGGGAAGGATTGACCTGGCCACAGGTGCATGAGGAACACGGAGACCTGTTGCATGCCTGGGGCGAAGACTGGATCAACCGTTCGCCACCGGGTGGGGAAACGTTTCAACAACAGATTGATCGATGCTCCGCATGGTTAGGTGAATGCCTGGCTCATGACTCGCCCCCGGATGGCTCGGCCATGGTGGTGACGCATGGCGGCAGTATCCGTGCGCTACTGTGTGTGTGCCTGGGCTGGCCGCTCAAGCGTGCGATGCAGTTCGAAGTGGATCCAGCGTCTTTGTGCTGGTTGAACAGACGCTCGGCAGACGATGCCTGGGTGGTGCGCAAGCTCAATTCGCCCTATGCCTGAACGCATCCAGCGTATGGGCCACGTGTGAATCCAGCCAGCGTTGCCTGTTATGCAGGAAACCCACGTGGCCACCTTTGGATGCAATTTCCAGTGTGGTGCACGGCGCCAGTTCCTCTTCAGTCGGAAAGATGGCCTGCGTAAAAAAAGGATCATCAGCTGCGCACAAGATATGCGTTGGCGTGGTGATGTGCGGTAGAAACTGCCTTGCGCTGCATCGGGTGTAGTAATCATCGACGCCTTCAAACCCGTGTAGCGGAGCTGTCAGCGCATCATCGAATTTCCAGAACGAATCCAGTTGTTTGCCGGCTTCGGGCAGCTGGAGTTGCGGGTAGCGCTGGCGTTTGAGTTCGTGCTGCCGGCGCATCAGTCTCAACAGATAGGCTTGATAAGCGCGAGATACACCCTGATTGAGCTTGTTGGCACCCTCCTGCAGCACCAATGGCGGTGACACTGCCATCGCGCCCTGAATTCGCGATTCGTCGCCAGTCTCTCCCAGGTATTTCAACAGCGCATTGGCGCCGAGTGAGAAGCCTAGCGCATAGAGTTTTCTGTGCTTGAAGCGCTCAGACAAATAATGAATGAACCAGGCAATGTCATCGCTGGCACCCGAATGATAAGAGCGGGCCAGCCGGTTCGGTTCGCCGCTGCAGCCTCGCCAATGCATCAGCACCGGGCTGAAGCCTCTGGCGGTGAGTGTGTTGAACGCCCCCTGCACATAAGGGCTGTCCACGCAGCCGGCAAGACCGTGAAACACGGCAACAACATCGCCTTCGTTGTACTTGCTGACATTGATATCCAGAAAATCGCCATCGGGCAGCACCAGACGTTCACGCGTGGTGCTGTGCTGCGATGGCTTGAACAGCTTGCTGGCAAGAATGGTTTGCAGATGCGCGTTGCTGAGTAGTCCCTGCGGTGAAAACTGGCTGGCAATAATAGGCATAGGGGTCTTGAGAAAAGGTGTTCAGGCGTGGCTGTGCGTGAACAAGAATGCAAATAAGATGTTGCGTAACCGGTAACTCAGACTAAATTCAATCACAACGAAAGTAACCTTGCGTAAACCCCGGCTACATGCGAATACTGATTTCCAACGACGACGGATACATGTCTCCGGGGATCCGCACCCTGTACGCTGCCATGCGCTCTTTGGGTCCTGCCACTATTGTGGCACCGGACAGAAACCGCAGCGGTGCCAGTAATTCGCTCACGCTTTCCCATCCTGTTCATGTGCGTCAGTATGAATCGGATATCTATTCACTGGAAGGAACCCCTACCGATTGCGTGAACATAGCACTCAGTGGCCTGCTCAGTGAAGATCCTGACATGGTGGTCAGCGGTATCAACGATGGCCCGAACATGGGAGACGATGTGCTGTATTCCGGAACGGTTGCGGCAGCGATTGAAGGCAGGCACCTGGGGCATCCAGCGTTGGCGGTGTCCATGGCATCGCATGATCCTGAACATTACGATACAGCGGCGCGCGTCATGACCAAGATCGTGACCCAGTTGAAGGAGGTGCCGTTACCGTCAGACACCATCCTGAATATCAATGTGCCTGATCTGCCGTTTGATCAGATCCAGGGGCTGCGAGCCACCCGGCTCGGCACCCGTCACCCTTCCAAGAGTTCGATTCGGCAAATGAGCCCGCGTGGGGAAACGGTCTATTGGATCGGCGCGGCAGGGGATATCGCCGACGATGGGCCTGGCACGGATTTTGGCGCTGTCAGAGATGGTTTTGTGTCTGTTACGCCGTTGCAAATCGACCTGACTCGCATGGACAGCGTATCTCCCGTTGCGCAGTGGCTGGAGAGTCTGTCGTGATAGCCAGTGCTGATCAGATCGCCGGAATCGGTTTTACCTCGCAGCGCACTCGCACGCGAATGATCAGAAGGCTGATCGATCGGGGTATCGAGAACGAGGCCCTGTTGCAGGTATTGGCCCGGGTTCCCCGGCATCTGTTTGTGGATGAGGCAATTGCCTCGAGAGCCTACGAGGATGTTGCGCTGCCCATTGGCGAAGGGCAGACCATCTCACAGCCCTATGCGGTAGCGCGAATGACGGAAATATTGCTTGAAGAAGGGCCGGCACAACGGGTGCTGGAAGTTGGAACAGGATCCGGCTACCAGGCGGCGGTGTTGTCGCAGGTGGTGGACGTTGTGTTTACCGTTGAGCGCATTCGAACGCTGCTGGACAAGGCGCGGCAACGATTTCGCTCACTGCAATACCGCAATATTCACTCTCGGTATAGCGATGGCAGCTGGGGTTGGGCCAGCCATGGACCCTTTGATGCCATCATGGTGACTGCGGCGCCTGCTGCCGTGCCAGAGCCGCTGCTGGAGCAATTGGCCATTGGCGGACGCATGATTATTCCGGTTGGCTCGCAGGATACGCTGCAATCCCTGACGATCATTACCCGCACACGCTCGGGATTTACCCAGCGCGAAGAGAGTGATGTGAAGTTTGTTCCATTTCTTTCTGGCAAGTCTTGAATTGCCGACTACACTCATAAATCGCGAGTAGAGCCTTGCGCGTTTTGGCCAAGCCCGCGCGCAATTAAAACGGCATTTTTTGAGTGATCGATGAAGCAACTGCCACGAGCTTGTTGTATTGGTTTTCTGGCCCTGTCAGCGGTGGGCTGTAATGCTGTGTCTGATATAGACGCAGGGCTGCGTCGGCTCGACCTTGGTTCGGATACTTACATCGTTCGGGCCGGTGACTCTCTTGATAGCATCGCGTTTCGCTACAAGCTCTCTACATCCGAGCTGGCTGCACTGAACCCGGGTGTGGGTGATTTTCCACGCGTGGGCTCCCATCTGAATTTGCAGGTGGGGTCTCGTCAGGCAATGACCACCGCCCGTGCACCCGTGGTGCCGGCTCGCAGTCGTCAGGAAGTGGTTGTTACGCAGCCTGTTTACCGGCCGCGTGCTATCCCCGACCGAAGTGCGCCTGCTGTGGACAACACGTCTGTTTATGCGCCGTCCGTCTCTGCCGTTGTATCCGATATCGCTCTGCTGAATCCTGATCGCACATTGGACAGTGAGCTGCAGTCAGATCAGGTCATGCGCAAAGGTGTCATGGAACCGATTACCTACGCACGCCAGGAAATCGTGGAAGAAGAATACATTCATGGCAAGACGCCGGTAACCCGGCCCGCCATGGATGCAGAATTGAAGTCCTATGTGGGGCGCTGGTCCTGGCCAACACAGGGGCAGGTTGCGCGGGGTTTTGCGCCCACAACGGAAGGGCGACACGGGGTGGACATTGCTGGTGTCCCCGGGCAACAGGTTGTGGCAGTGATGGACGGGACTGTTGCCTACTCGGGCAAGGATCCCAGTGGCGCTGGCAATCTGATCATCGTCAGACACGACGATAACCTGCTCACGGCCTACTCGCACACCAAAGATTTGTACGTCGCTGAGCAAGATACTGTTCGAGCGGGTGATCCCATTGCAACTTTAGGGGCAAATTCCCGACAGGAGTCTGTTCTGCGATTTGAAGTTCGCCGCAACGGTAATTCATTGAATCCAATGGATTTCCTGGCGAGTCGTTAGCACTTGGCAAGGTTAGTCTGCGGGCGTTGTAACCGTTTCAGGCGTGCAACAAATGTAAAACCGGCGAATTTGCGTTAGCAAGTTGCGCTAAGTTCCTTTAATATCTACAAAAAATAGAGAGTGTCACATGACACAGCATTGGGGAAATTTTACGATGACCACTGACGAACGCACCGGTTGGAACCGGAGAAGCGTCGACACTGGCGCGTCTGTGGCAACAGCTGTTGTGGAAGACGAGGGCAGTGACGCGGGGGAAAAGATAACCGCCAGCAAGTTGCGCGACCTTTCCCGAAAGGAAATGGACGCCACGCGCCTGTACCTGAAAGAAATCGAGCATTCCGAACTGCTTACCGCAGACGAAGAGAAGATGTACACCCGTCTGGCGCAGAAAGGTTGCGAGAAATCGCGCGCCAAGATGATTGAGTGCAATCTGCGTCTGGTGGTGAAAATTGCCCGCCGGTACATGAACCGTGGCCTGGCTTTGCTCGACCTTATTGAAGAGGGCAATCTGGGGCTGATTCATTCCGTGGAAAAATTCGACCCTGAGCGTGGCTTTCGATTCTCTACCTACGCCACCTGGTGGATTCGGCAAACGATTGAACGTGGCCTGATGAATCAGACGCGAACCATCCGACTGCCCATTCACGTGGTCAAGGAGATGAACGTCTATATCAAGGCTGAGCGCCGCTTGCAGCAGTCGCTGGATCGGGAACCCACGCCAGAAGACATCGCAGCACTGACTGAGCGACCGGTTGAAGATGTAATCCGGTTACTAGGTTTGCGTGATCGCGTGACGTCAGTGGATGTGGCCATCGGTAAGGATGGCGAACGACCGTTGCTGGACATCATTCCGGATGAAAACAACGTGGATCCGTCCATGGTGTTGCAGGATGAAACCGTCAATTCCAACATCAACGACTGGCTGCTGAAGCTTGAGAGCAAGCAGCGAGAAGTGCTGGTTCGCCGCTTTGGCCTGCACGGTCACGAAAAGTGCACGCTGGAAGAGGTGGGTCAGGAACTGGGTGTTACCCGTGAGCGCGTCAGACAAATTCAGATGGAAGCGCTGAAACGCCTGCGTCGTATTCTGGAAGGCAGTGGCTACTCCGCTGAAAACCTCTTCATGGCGTAACGCTATCGCGTTTCGCCATATCAGGTGGCCGGTGATTATTCGGCTATCTGAATTAACGCTGCAGCCACGGGCCGGTACTCGTTAACGAGCACACTATAGGTTCTGCAGGCAGCCCGCGTATTCATCACTTCCAGTGCCACGCCGCGCTGCTTAAGCTCGGCGATGAGTGAAAAATCCGGGAATTGATGCAGGTGGCCTGAGCCAAGCACCACGATTTCCGGCTGCTCCTTTTCAACACCATCGAACAACGGGTTGAAGTGCTCAAGCGTCAGCTCACTGAGTTCACCCGAAAACCAATCCTCCACCACGCGTGTTTGCGTGATCAGGATGTTGCGCCGGTAGTCCTGGCCGTTCACGCTCAGCACACCCTTGCCGTAATTGCTGATCAGGTTTTGATCAGAGGTTTCTAGATGCATTTTCATGGCACTAGTTTACGGATTGCAGCGGCAGATGGTGTATTCATGGCGGCAATGTTTTATTAGCCAAGAGCAACCAGCACGCAAAAATCCGCAGCCATCAACTCGCGGGTGGGGGGGAGTCATTGTCACATTGAGGCTAATACCCGTTACGGTGAACTCCGATTCTGGTCGACAGCCATCCTTGGCCACGTGCTGACACAAAGTATTCTCATTTTGTAGAACACCCATGCAGACAGCTTGAATTAGACATTCGCTGGATGGCGGCACTTCGATGAGTCGTCGCTAACTGCCAATAAATATACTGTGGGTGCTTAGCGAACGTTGAGCTGAACAATTCGTTTAGCGGAGCAATAAATGACATATTCAGCCTGAGTTCTCATTTGCTATATTGTGCGCCTGCTGTTCATTGACTTTGGTATAACTATTGTTATACTCAATTTATGAAAACAGCAATCTCCATCCCAGACAAGGTCTTTGAGGCTGCAGAGCGAACAGCTACCAGGCTAGGCATGTCCAGAAGCGAGCTATACGTAACGGCTGTCCGCGAATACATCGAACGTCATGCTCGCGAAGGCATTACTGACGAGCTAAATGATGTGTACGGGACTTACGAAGCTGACTCCCAATTAGACCCTACACTCGCCCATATGCAGTCTGCAAGCTTGCCTAAGGACTCTTGGTGATGCGACGTGGAGAAATCTGGTGGGCGGACTTACCAGAGCCACGAGGCTCGGAGCCGGGTTTCCGTCGACCTGTCCTGATTGTTCAAGACAACGCTTTCAATCGTAGTGTGATCAATACCGTTATCGTCGCAACCATAACATCCAATGTGTTTTTAGCTAACGCACCAGGCAATGTACGTCTGGCTAAACGCAATACGAAGCTAGGGAAGGTATCCGTGGTAAACGTATCGCAGATCATCACATTGGACAAGAGCTTCCTTAGCGAAAAGGTTGGCAAACTTTCAGCAAAAATACAAGAAGAAGTCGACGAAGGGCTTAAGCTAATATTCGCTCTGTAAGCAGTCGCTATTCAACTGGTTCAGACACGCCGCTTTCATTAACCACCATCAAATCTACAGGTTGTCAGCCCTCTGCATGCTGAGCATCCCTGACTACACGCTATTGTATTGTTTTGGTATCAGGCCTTATGAAGAGTCCAGCCCCGGAAACAGAAACAATGCGACGCTGAGTAAGGGGAAATATGCGACGTATGTTGCAACAGCCAGCGCAACGCCAACGAAGGTTTCTTTGACGTTTGGCCTCAGGCCAACCCGCTAAAGGGTCCACCCGCGCATATAGAGGAACGGCAAAATTACAAATCAATATTTTTAATTCGAGAACCAGCAGAGCGTAAAGGTCAGCGGTAGTAGTTTGCTGATTGGGTGCGGGGTAGATAGCGGACAAGAGGCTGAGGTACATAAAGTAGCCAAACGCAACAACCAGAACGAATACGATTTCCGTTCTATCTGAAAGAGACTTCACGTACTCTTGCACTGATTATCCTTCTTTTTAGTGAGTAATTCCGGAAGCGA
>CALLPU010000261.1 GCA_938016235.1 uncultured Granulosicoccus sp.
GAATCCGCTGGGTCTATCTGATTTCTTTCAGACGTACTGGGAACGAACCCCGCTGCACTTGAGTCGTGAAAATGATGCCCATTTCGCATCACTACTGAGTATTGCTGATGTTGAGGAACTGCTATCGACGCAGACTCTGGAATTTCCATCTGCACAATTAACACACAGTGCATCACCGGTTGAGGCGGCCGACTATATCGATGGCGCTAACCGGATACTGGCGAAACAACTAGTACAGCGCTACCATGCTGGTGCCACACTGGTATTGTCGCAGGCGCACGACAGGTTTGCGGATCTCGCTGTCTTTAAGCGGGAAATTCAGAGCGCCCTGCAGCTGCGATGTCAGACGAATGTCTATTTGTCTCCTCCCGGTGAGCAAGGTTTCAATCCCCACTACGATTCCCATGACGTGTTTATCCTGCAGGTTGCCGGGAGTAAAACATTCAATATCTATGACGGGGGCGTAGAGCTGCCGTACTCGCATGAATCCTTTCAACACGGTACTCATCATTGTGGTGCGTTGAAGCAGTCGATCGCGCTGGAAGCCGGAGATACGCTGTACATTCCGCGGGGCGTCATGCACGATGCAGTTGCTCGCGACACAACGTCTTTACACATTACGCTCGGTGTCTATGCCATCACGCTGCAGGATGTAATGGTAGAAATGATTCACCGCTTAGGCGAACGTGACATTAGATTCAGACGTAGCATCCCTGCCAGCTTTCTATCCGACGAAACCCAGGTAAGGCATGCCGAGGCGGAGTGCCTGCACGCGTGCCAGCACCCTGATCTTGATCAGGCATCATTTCGTCAGGCCGTGGCGACGCTACTGGACGACGTGGCCGTGGATGCCGCGCAGAACTTCACTGGATGTCTAAGCCAACCCAACTCGCTGATCACAGCCGACTCCGAGGTCCAGTTGAGGCGTGAACGGATAATGGGCATCGAACGATCAGACGCTGTCATACGTTGCCGAGCTCAGGGCCATGTTCTTGAATTTGGCAGCTCCCTGTGTCAGGCCATGGATCAGCTGCTGCCTGGATCCTGGATCAGTGTCCGGCAGTTGTTGATTACCACTGTGGCCGAGCGTGAAAGCTTCTGCCAGGAACTGGCCAATGCCGGATTATTGAATGTGCGCTGATCCTTGAGGTTGAGCGCGTGGCCCGGGATTGTGGTTATGCGTCAAAAGAGTGCCAGCGTTGACGATCAATGATGACCTGCGATATCGTCACTCGCAAGAGTGATACGGAGAGTAGCAACAGTGACCAGTCCGAGCAAACCCGCCGAACCCATCGTTGTTCTGGATAAATCCAGTCGTCGTCGCTTCATTCGAGCCAGTGGCGGTGTGCTGATTGCTGGGGCAACGGCTGCTGTCAGTCCGTCTGTACTGGCCGCGGATTGTGATCGTGGCGGCGAACAGAACAGTGCATCTGACCAGGATAGTGGTGAGCAGTCGGATCCGAAGGGGTGTCAGAGCAAGAACATCATCTCAAAGCATCAGCCTGAACGGATAACCCCCGTAACCGTCAAGACCATCAAGGCCTGAGCCCGCCTGGTGGTTTGACAAGACGCTCAGGCGCTCAGAAAATCCTTCTGTGAGGCAAGAAATTGGTTAATCGTTTCGCACGCCTCGCGAGTGGATGGGAAATCATGAAAATAGTGCTCGCACACGGGAATCATACCCAGTGAAGTGATCAGCACTATTCTGGCTTCCTCTTCTTTGCCAGGCAAAGGGTCTGGTCGCTTCTCCGGCTTTGCTGAATGAATCTGGGACACTGGAATGGACGTGCGCGTTGTGCCGCCAAGGCGGTGTCGCTGCACCCAGCATCGATTGTGAGACAAGCTGATGGTGACGTGGATCTGGTCAAACGCGATCCAGGTGCTGGCAAGAAGGCCGCACAGCAACAGGGCTATCGCGACGTGATCTTCAGGGGGAATGTCTCCCAGCCATGATCGGAGGATATACAACAAGGCTACGCCGCCCGTTACGCACAGGCTAACGATGGCTGAGCGAGGCAATGCCGAATTCAGGTGTAATTCGGTATCTGAGGCGTGTGAGCGCATTGGTTAATGACTCGTCTGACAATAGGAAAACTGTCTCGGGTGCAGCATTCTCCATGCCTGAGCCGACGGCCCCTAACGCCCGTTTAGTTAACTGGATCAGATTTATCAGGCAGTGGCGGGGCAGTTTTCAGATGATGAGGCAATCCGGCAACCATCAGAACAACCTCATCGCTCAGCGTTGCCAGTTCCTGATGCAGCAATCCCACCTCATCACAATAGCGTCGCGAAAGCTTGCCGAGCGGAACGATGCCCATGTTGGTTTCGTTTGACACCAGAATAAGCGGACCCTGACGGAATCTGACGGCGCTGAGAAACCGTTCACGCTGTGCGTTGAACAGTGCCTCATCGTCAGCGACCAGCAGGTTGGTTAGCCAAAGCGTCAGGCAATCAACAATCAGGCAGGTTTCCCCGGGGACTGTGGACACTGCTGAGCCGAGCTCAAGCGGAATTTCCAGCACACGCCATGCGGGATTCCGGTTTAGCTGGTGATGTTTTATTCTGTCGGCCATCTCGGCATCACCTGCCATCGCCGTTGCAATGACACACACCGGGCCGCTTGACGAGGAGGCAAGTTTCTCGGCGTATCCGGATTTGCCGGATTTGACTCCTCCCAGGATCAGGGAACTTGTGGGCACTGAATTAGACCGTTTTGAACAGGCGTCGATGGTACGGCAGATGTTCGCATACGGGGAGTGTGGTGGTTACCGAGTTGTGCTCAGGCAGTCCAGGTTTTCCATTCCAGAGCATCAGGCGGCAATGTGGACAATCGCAGTTCAAATTGTCTGTTCAGGTCTGCCAGGCTTTCCTGCGCCATCAGTAGCCTGGCCTTCGTGTCTTCTGACAAAACCGGGTCAGCTGAATCAGGAGCCGGTTCGCCCAGCCTGCAAATCGCGGATACCACAGCGCGCGACATTCTCATGGCAACCGTTGTAGCGACATCACAGGGGAACTGTTGGTTGCAGAACGATTGCATGACGGTCAGTTCGGTCTCTACCGTGACAATCAAGGCGCGCTCCAGTGTTTCTTCCTTCTCTATCATCATGTCTGGAGCGGGTGGTACGTCATCGGCAAATACTGCGACGCAGGTTATAGGTTTTTGTTTCTGTTGAAGAACGATTACTTGGCAGTATTGACATCTGCGCAGTGATTTTCGTGCCTGTCACATACATGCCTTTTTTTGTAATGCAGGTATGTCCCTGTGTTGCTGGAGTAAAGCCTTAGTCGTGCACTTGCGAAGTACGCTGTTACAGCGTCAGAATCTCTAAAGGTATTAAAGTAACCCTACGAGAAGCCATGTTAACGGCTCTGTCTATCCAGAGTGTGTGAGTAGCGCCGATAACTGTAGTTCATATAGAGTCAATGTACTTTTTACCCTTTATACGCCGGTATTTTTGCGTGGGGTAATTTGCAGTAATGCAGGTAGGTGCCATGCAATCGTTGAGTTGGGACAACTATCAATATGTTTTGGCCATTCATCGTTGCCATACTCTGGCCGGTGCTGCGCGTTCGATGGGTGTTAACGAAACAACCGTCTCGCGACGGCTGGCCCAAACCGAGCAATTCTTACAATTGCGACTGTTCTCGCGCCGATCTACCGGCCTCGTTCCTACTGAATCTGGTCTGCAACTCATACAGCGTCTGGAACGCGCCAAGTTCGAAATCGATGAGGCAGAAGCTGCGATCATGACGCAGCACTCTGCCATTGGCGGAGCCCTGCGCATTGCTTGCAATACACTGTTGCTGAACAACATGCTGGTACCGTGTTTGTCTCATTTGCTGGAGCAGTACCCGGCACTGGCCTGTGAACTTGTGACCATGGGTGTCAGTGAGCCCATGAGAGACAGTGACATAGCCTTGCGTTTCGGCGACTCGATTCAGAGCTCGCGTTCCGAACAACGAAATCCGCCACTCGTGCTGGGCAGAATTGAGTTTGGTGTTTTCGCTGCGTCACGGTGGAACAACGTGGCAACGTCGGCACCGGCTCCGTGGCTGGTGCATCTGGAAGATGGGCTGGACTGGATGCCGCAGGCAGAGTCCACTCGCTTGAGTATGGCCAGTGCCGATACATTGCTGTCCTGCGCGCGAGCGGGTCTGGGGAAATGCCTGTTGCCCAAAGGTGTTGGGTTACGACACCCCGATCTGGTTCTGCTGGACGACAGCGCGCCGGTGGTGGCGCGTGATGTGGTCAGGATCTGCCAACCGGAATTGGTTGGAACAGCCAGGCTTAGTGCCTGTGATGAATGGTTGCACCAGTGCCTTGCGTTTTTTAACGATGCGAGTGAGCAGATTTCCGCTGAGCCATAAGCTGCCAGCACGATGACAGAGTTACGGGGTACGCCAGGGATGATGTGCCGGGGATCGTTGCGGGGCAATGCGTTACCATGGGGTTTTCGTTTGCGGAAATTCTGACTATGGCGCGTCTTGCTTTTCTGGGTCTTGGTGTGATGGGATACCCCATGGCTGGTCATCTGGCCAAGGCCGGTCACACGGTCGTGGTGTACAACCGAACATTGGCCAAAGCCCAACATTGGGAGAAGGAACACGGTGGATCCTCAGCGCCCACCCCGGCCGAGGCCGCGCGCGGTGCTGATGTTGTGCTGGCCTGCGTAGGGAATGACGATGATCTGCGATCGGTTGTTCTGGGTGACGATGGCGCGTTGGCAGGAATGTCATCGGGCAGCATCTTTGTAGACCACACAACGGCATCGGCTGGCGTGGCCCGAGAATTGGCTGAAACGGCTGCTGCTGCTGGCATGGGTTTCGTTGATGCACCCGTGTCCGGGGGGCAGGCAGGCGCTGAAAATGCGCAGCTGGCCATCATGTGTGGCGGTTCGGAAGCGGATTTCGGCAAGGCTCAGCCCATCATGGATGTGTATGCCAAGGCCATCGAGCGATTCGGTGACGTCGGCGCCGGGCAGATCACTAAAATGTGTAACCAGATTTGTATTGCCGGACTTGTTCAGGGGATGTCTGAAGCCATCAATTTCGCTGAGAAGGCAGGATTGGATGCCAAGCAGATGGCAGCACTGGTGTCTCAGGGCGCAGGCGGTTCGTGGCAGCTGACGAACCGGGCTGAGACCATGGTAGACAACAAGTTTGACTACGGTTTTGCCGTGGACTGGATGCGCAAGGATCTGGGGATTGCGTTGGATACGGCCGAAGATATCGGCGTGTCACTCCCGGTAACAGCACTGGTCGATCAGTTTTACGCCGACGTTCAGCAGCTGGGCGGAGGTCGGTGGGACACGTCCAGTCTGATACAGAGGCTGCGTCATTTCCAGAAGGGTTAATCAGGCCGCAGTCATCACCCGATAACCGGAATAGACATGAGTAACCCCACCGTAGACCTGCTGTATGGCCGAGGCACATTATCTGTAAGGCTGCCATCAGACGCTCAGGCAACGTTGATCAGCAAGCCTGACTTTCCCGCGGCCGCCTCGGCCAGCGAGGTCTTTGCGCAAGCCATGGCACACCCGATTGGATGTGGCTCACTGGAGTCCCTGTGCACCGGTTGCAAAAGCGTGTGTATCCTGATTTGCGATATCACGCGGCCAGTACCCAACCACGTATTTCTACAACCCATGATCCGCACCATGCTCGCCTGCGGCATAAACGCGGCGGACATTACGGTACTGGTTGCTACCGGGCTGCATCGGCCCAACGAAGGTGAAGAGTTGGCGGAGCTGGTAGGCGACCCGTGGGTACTGGAGACGGTGACTGTTATCAATCACTTTGCCATGCAGGATGAGGATCACGTGGATCTGGGTGTCACGCCAACCCGGGGAACGCCGGTCAAGCTGAACAGGCGATTCGTTGAAGCAGACTTGCGGATAGCCACCGGCCTTGTAGAGCCGCATTTCATGGCAGGCTACTCAGGAGGACGCAAAGTCATCGCCCCTGGCGTGGCTCACCACGAAACGATTCGTACCTTTCACAGTGCGCGCTTCATGGAAGACCCGGCGGCAACCCAGTGCAATCTGGCGCACAACCCCTTGCATGAAGAGCAGTTGGAAATTGTCCGCATGCTCGGAGATGTGTATGCGTTGAATACCATTATCGATGAGGATCGAAATCTGGTGTATGCCACGTTCGGCGAGGTCATAGCCGGGCACCTGGCGGCCGTGGAATTTGTCCGGGGGTTTACCGAGATCGAAGTGGGCAGGCGCTTTCATACGGTAGTGACATCGTCGGCCGGATTTCCACTGGATCAAACGTACTATCAAACAGTGAAAGGCATGGTAACGCCTCTGGATATTCTTGAGCCCGGCGGAACGCTGATCATTGCTTCTGAGTGTGCAGAGGGTATTGGCTCGGCACATTACCGGGAAGCGCAGGGCAGGCTGGTTGCGTTAGGGCCTGATGCTTTTCTGGATACACTGTTAGCCAAGCAGCTGGCGGACGTTGATGAATGGCAAACCGAAATGCAGCTGAAACCCATGCGCACTGGCAACGTCTGTTTGTATAC
>CALLPU010000262.1 GCA_938016235.1 uncultured Granulosicoccus sp.
CTTGTGTAACGTGGTGTAATCAGGTGTGAAGCGACTAGCCGGTAGATCACTATCGTGCCTGCTTCTCTGCTCACACGGGATCTTCGGCATGTTCACTATAATTGGCTTCCATCGACCATCATACCGTGAGTCCGCCGAAACTTTCGCCAGTGGGCACAAACGCAAGCCACTACCTGACCAACCGTTCCGCTACTTATAACACTGTGATCGGCGCACTGTGCCGTAAAATTTGAGCATGGGACTTGCCTTGCCACCGGCCAATTTTTTGTGTTGCAGCACCATACGCGGTAACGTAGTCCATAGCAGTTCAACCTCATCAATCATCGTCTGCTGCTCGAGAGCGGCATCGACAAGGAGAACCAACATGAAAAAACTATTTCGATTGACAGCTCTGGGTGTTGCTTTGAGCGGCATGCTAGCCACTCAGACGGCGTCTGCCGAAGAGTGGCGTTTGAATAACTTCCTGCCTGAGACTCGCCCCGAATCTGCGCAGCTGGAGCAATTCGTCAACGATGTAAATGCAGCCGTTGCTGATGAAGATTTCAAACTGACGCTCTACAGTGGTGGTTCGCTGGGCTTGAAGAACACAGATCTGTTGCGGGTTGTCCCGACAGGTGCTGTGGAGATGAGCCTGATGTGGTCAAATTATCTGGGCCGGGATGCGCCGGCACTCGGGTCGGTCTTTGTACAGGGTGCTATCAGCACGGTGGATGAACTGAAAGCGGTGCTGCCTGTGGCACAGGAAATCTACACCGAAGAATATAAGGATTGGGGCATTTCAACCGTTGGGTTCGTCGCCATTCCCACGTTGTCGGTGTCCGTGTTTTGCCGGGATGAACCGGTTAACACGCTTGAAGACCTGAAAGGGGTCAAGCTGCGGGTCTGGGCGCGTGAACAGGTTGAAACCTTTACTCGTCTGGGTGTTGCGGCGCAAATCATTCCGCAGGAAGAAACCTATGTGGCCCTGAGAACCGGTGTAGTTGACTGTGCTCTTTACCCGGCGCTCTATGCCAGCACCATTTCCCTGCAAGAAGTCACCAACTATGCCTCGTTCATCTATCCCATGGCATCAGCGCCGTACACGCTGGGCGTTGAAGCGGGCCGCTGGAACGATACAAGCCCGGAAATCAAGGCAGCAATTACCGATGCTGCTGATGCGATGTGGAACCGCACTAACCAGTATGACCAGGATCTTGAACGTGAGCTGGCCGCCCGTGAAACGCTGGATGTGACCTGGGGGGAAGACTTCCCTGAATCTGATAGAGAGGCGTTTCTTTCAGCCGTTGCTGAAACGTGGGAGATGCTCGCCGAAGAAGCCGGCGGCAACGCTCTGGATTATCGTCAGCGAGTGCTGTCCGCGCTTGGGCGCTGACTGACGCGTGTTGTCAATGCGCCACGCTTTTCAGCAAGTGGTGCAATACCTGGCGTTTGCCATGGCCGTGTTGGCGGCGTTGTGCATGACGGGTATTGTAGTGATCATCGCCTCCGGCGTTGTGATGCGTCGCGTGGTGGGATCGCCGCTGCATATCACGGAAGACGTGGTCGGTCTGATGCTCAGTGCGGTGCTGTTTCTCGGCCTGCCGCTGGTGACGCTACGGGCACAACATGTGCGCGTGGCGATCGTCGTGAACAGCCTGCCTGAGCGGCTTACTGCCTTCGCCCATGCTGCTGCCATGCTGGTGGGCGTGCTGTTTTTCGGCTGGATTTTCATCAAGGCCTTGCCGTGGATTGAATTTGCGTTTGGACGCAATTTGAAATCTGAAACAGCAAGATTACTACTGTATCCGTGGATGGCCATTCTGCCGGTGTCTGTCGGGCTGACATGGGCAATATTTGCTGCAAGATTAACGGGGCTTCTGGAACGCGAGGCACATTCAACAGCAGACGCGGTGCCTGCGCCTGCGTCGATGTCAAACGACACCTGAATCATGTTCTGGACGACGTTAATCGGAGTCATGGTGGCCTGCGCGTCAACCGGTGTAGCGCTCGGGGCAGCGTTAGGCTTCACAGGCATGGTGTTGCTGCACGTCTACTCAAACGGCGCAACCTCAC
This sequence comes from uncultured Granulosicoccus sp., assembly GCA_938016235.1. GTDB lineage: Bacteria > Pseudomonadota > Gammaproteobacteria > Granulosicoccales > Granulosicoccaceae > Granulosicoccus. The sequence continues at coordinate 2,053 of CALLPU010000262.1, forward strand.
TGGCTGTCGATGCCATCTGGAATGTATTCAACTCCTTCACACTCAGCGCTGTCCCGCTGTTCATTCTGATGGGTGAAATACTGCTTCGCAGTGGCATCAGTCAGCGTGCCTACTCAGCCTTTGCACCTGTATTCCGCAAGGTACCGGGCGGGCTGCTGCACACCAACATCGCGGTGTGCACGCTGTTTGGTGCAGTGAGCGGCTCCAGCTTGTCGACAGCTGCTGCAGTGGGCTCGGTAGCCTACCCGGAAATGACGGCCCGCGGCTATAATAAGGACATGATTGCGGGCAGCCTGGCTGGCGGTGGAACCCTGGGATTGCTGATCCCACCGAGTTTGTCGTTCCTGATATATGGAGCGCTAACTGAAACCTCGATAGGGCGGTTGTTTCTGGCTGGCATTCTGCCGGGCTTGATGATTGGGTTGATGTTCATGATCTACATCTTCATTCAGGCAACACGCGATCCTGATATCGCGCCGCGTGAAGAACGGTTGTCGTCCGTGGTTGCAGTGATTCTCGGGTTGGGTCAGATCTGGCCGCTGCTGTTACTGATTGTTGCCGTGATTGGCAGCATCATTGCCGGGTTGGCTACCCCAACCGAAGCCGCTGCGCTTGGCGTGATTTTTTCGGCCTTGATTTCTTCCATCTGGGGTGACCTGTCCCTGCGTAAGCTTGTGGATGCGGTGTTTCATGCCGCGCTGCTGTTTGTCTCGATCGGCTTCGTGGTCTTAGGGGCAACCATACTGGCTCAGTCGGTCAGCGTTCTGGGTATTCCTCAGCAGATACTCATGACGTTCTCCGATAGCGGGCTTGATCGGTATTCAATCCTGCTGCTTGTCGTCATGGTCTATCTGGTGCTTGGCTGTTTCTTCGACGGATTGTCGTTGATGATCATGACGTTGCCGGTTGTCTTTCCCGTGCTGACCGGTCTCGGCTTCGATGCCATCTGGGTAGGGGTGTTAATCACCATCGTGATTGAAATAGGTCAGGTAACGCCGCCTGTGGGTCTGAACCTTTCCGTTATCTCGCGTCTGACCAACAATGAAGTGAGTTTGGGCCGTGTAGCGTGGGCAACCGTGCCTTACTGGGTCATCCATCTGTTTGCCATAGTGCTGCTCACGCTCTTTCCGTCCATTGCGCTCTTTCTTCCAGAGTTACTGTTTTAAGACGCTACTGAAAACAGGATCGACCCACAGGGTTAGATAGCCTCACTGAGAATGCCTATCCAGTTTGTAGCGAAGCGCCAGCCTGACGCATTGTCTGATTTCTATAGCGGTGTCTTCAATGGGCAGCTGCAATACGATTGCCCGGTTTTTCTCGAATTCAAAGATGTGTGAATACCGGGCTCTACAGGTCTCTATCAGTGTGGTGCCGCAGTGAAAGAACACGGCCGGTTTGCCGGATTTCGTCACAGCAAGCCGAATCATTGAGCCGGTGTTCGGTTTCTGCGTCAGAAAGCTCAGCTCTCCCCAGCGCAGAGTCTCTTGCAACTGGCCGATTTCTGAATCTCCTCTGGCGACCTCATGAATCAATTCCCGCACAGCCAGCAGGGTGGCTGTGGCATCGCTGGTGTATTCGCAGAAGGCCTGTAACACGACCTCTGGCAGAGATTCTTTTTTGTACATCACCTTGTTTGTCATTTCAGTATTCATGGTTGTATTCCCGAGTCAATTAACCGATTAGTCTTCTGTTGCGAGCAAAGGAAGGCACAAGAGAGACTGCAGTTCCGAGGCAGGCACTTCTTGCGGGTTGTTGAGGTAAAGCTCAACACCGGGTGCATCGGCTACCTCGTAGTTGGAATTGGGCAACCAGGTGCCGTACAACCACCGATACGCATCTTTCATGTCGGCATAGGGTCCGGTGTAGAGTAACTTGGCGTAGTTGCCTTGAAAGATGTCCAAGCGTTCCAGAGGTGGCGCCAGTTCGGTATCCCGGCCTATGGGCGAACACGCACAAGAGCGCAGTTGGTCAACCGGGGTGGTATCAGGATCGTCAAGAAACACGGCCATCATGATCGAATCTTCACTGAGTATCTGTTGCTCCGCCAATGCGCCAAACAACGTACCCATGGCATGGTTGATTTCCATGTAGTTGCCACTGTGATGCACGCTGGCGCAGGTTCTGAAATCCAGCGGAGCAATCACTACCTCAAAGCGCTCGTGGTCGTCCAACAGGTTGGCGTTCTTGAATTCGCTGTGGGATCCTTTCTTGCGATAGGCTGCGGGTGTCATGCCGTAAACGTCCTTGAAAGCCCGGCCGAAAGCCTCTGTGGTCGAGTACTGCGCCGCATTGGCTATGCTCATCAAGTCTGAGTCAGAATTGGCCAGCTTGTTGGCCGCGCGTTCCAGTCGCAGGCGCTTGAGCGTAGCCGCGACGGTTTCGCCTTGCATCGCGGTGTAGATGCGGTGCCAGTGGTAGGGCGAGAGATGCGCAACGTCGGCAAGCTCGTCCACTCCGATTTCCTCGTCAAGGTGCTGGTACAGGTAGTCAACCACCCGGTTCAGACGTTTGCGGTAGTCTCTTGCTGTGGCTGGCTTGATGGTCTGCTTCGTCATTGTTCTGTTCCTCGTTTGTTGGTCTTCATCGTGTGAAAACATCTTGCAACCGAAGCGACTGATAAATCCTGCTAAGAATTATTTTTCGACAATGCCAATAGAAACAGGTGTCTATGTGTGCGAGCAGGGGTGGGCGGCGTTACTTGGAGGGTGTTGTACCAGTCACAGCGTCTTGTCCACCGCCACCACCAGACGCTGTATGGCATCTTCCAGCTCGTCGTCGCTGGCGATAAACGGCGGTGCCAGTAAAATGTGGTCACCGTTCTTGCCATCACGCGTTCCGGGCATGGGGTAGCACACCAGTCCTTCTTCGAACGCTGCCTTCTTCAGTTTGCCTGCCAGCTTCAGGTTGGCGTCAAAAGGTGTTTTGGTGTCTTTGTCTGCAACAAACTCAAGCCCCCAGAAAAATCCTCTCCCACGAATATCCCCCACGTTGGGGTGCTGCCCGAAGTGTGCCTGTAAACGAGACTGCAGAAATTCTGAACGTTGATGCACCTTGGAGATCCATTGATTCTCCAGCATGTCGGTTAATACGGCATGGGCAGCGGCAGCGGCTACGGGGTGTCCCAGGTAGGTGTGTCCGTGTTGAAAAAAACCGGTGCCTGCGGCAATGGCATCGTAAATAGTGGATGTGCACAGCATGGCGCCGATGGGTTGATAGCCAGCGCCCAAACCTTTGGCAATACACAGGATATCTGGCACAACGCCATCGGCATCACAGGCAAACAGATGGCCGGTGCGCCCCATGCCGCACATGACCTCATCGAGTATCAGCAGCACGCCGTACTGGTCGCAAATTCTGCGAATCTCCTTGAAGTAGCCATCAACAGCGGTCACAGCACCCAGGGTTGCACCCACAACTGGCTCTGCCAGAAACGCCATCACCGAGTCTGCACCAAGTCGTAAAATCTCTTCCTCAAGTTCATGCGCGGTGCGTTGCCCATAGTCTTCCAGTGATTCGCCAGCATCGCGCTCCGCGTACTCATAACAAGGTGCGATGTGGCTGACATCCACAAGCAGTGGTGCAAACTGCTCGCGCCTCCAGGCATTACCCCCCACAGCCAATGCCCCCAGAGTATTGCCGTGGTAGCTTTGTCGACGTGCAATCAGGTGTTTGCGTTGCGGCTCGCCGCGTTCAACAAAGTACTGGCGAGCCAGCTTGATGGCACTCTCAACCGCTTCGGAACCCCCCGAGACGAAATACACCCGGTCCAGTTCACCCGGTGCGTGTTCAATCAGCAAATCTGCCAATTTTTCCGCAGGCTCTGACGAGAAAAAACCGGTATGAGCAAACGCCAGTTGATCCACTTGCGTCTTGATGGCTTCACGCACTCGCTCATTGGAATGACCCAGGCAAGAGACCGCGGCGCCGCCGGACCCATCAAAGTAGCGCTTGCCAGCTGCATCGATCAGGTAGCAACCATCTCCACCCACTGCGATTGGAAAGGTTGTATGACAGTGACGTGGGAAAACATGTGACATAAAGAAATTCCTGTAATCAATCAGGGTTGTTTATCACGGGCACGAATCGTTACCGTGCTGCGCTGTTCGCAATGTCTGGATGCTAACGTACATCCGTCGTTTTCATTCTGGATCCTGACGGATCAAACAGGGCATCAAGGTAAACCGTAGCCGATGCCAGTTCACCGGCGATATCCACCATCACTTGATCACCAGTTTCCAATGCGGCTGATGTCTGAGCCATTGCTACCAGCTTTCCCACCCGGTACCCATAGGCACAGGAGGTTGTCGTGCCAATGATGTCACCATTCCACAAGACAGGCTCATTGCCCATGGGAAGCACGTTAGCGTCTTCAACGGCCAGCTGGTCAAATATCAGTAAGAACACCTGATGAGTTACCGGCTGACTGCTCTGTTCCTGCAACGCGTCGTATCCGGTAAACCCACCCGCCTGGCGTGTAAAAGCCTGTAGTCCCACATCGTTAGGCGTGACATCTGAATCCAGTTCGTGCCCCATGGCTCGAAAGCCCTTTTCTATACGCATGGAGGTTTGCGCAAGCAAGCCAGCAGGCGTTGCACCTGCGTCAAGTAGTGCTGAGTACAGCTGTTTGACGTGTGAGGCCTCACAGGAGATTTCCCATCCCGCTTCACCTACGTATGACATGCGAGCAGCCCGAGCAGCCACACCTGCAATGGTGATTTCAGCGTGTTTAAAGTACCCCAGGGACTCCAGGCTGGCACCCAGAGACGATGCAATCCTGCGTGCTTCGGGCCCCATCAGTGCCAATGCTGCAATATCGTTTGTGACATCCTTGATCTCCACGTTGAATGGCTTACCGTGTGAAGTGCGCTCTGCAGCTCGCCTGAACCAGGCAGGATCCTTTCTTATCGCTGTGGTTCCCACGTACAACCGATAGTGTTTGTCGGTCAAGCGCTGAACCGTCATGTCGCTTTCGTAGGTGCCGCGTTCATTCAGCACCGCGGTATAGATGACCGAGCCTGGGGATCGGTCCAGATACCCCGCACAGGTTTGCATTAAAAACGCTTCGGCATCAGGGCCGATAACATCCATTTTTCCGAAAGAGGACAGATCGAAAACAGCCGCCTGCTGGTGGGCCGCCATGACTTCGCTCTTCACGTTCTCGAACCAGTCAGGTTTGCCGAATGTCAGGGCGGGCAGAGATGCGGCATTGAAATAGAGCGGTCTCTCCCATCCGTAAAACTGTCCGGTGAACGGTTTGTCTGGTGCAAATGCATCTTGCAGTGGCAGTTGCCTGAGATTTCTCGCGGTATTCAGTTGCTTGGCCGGGTAAGCAATGTCGTAGTGTGTACCCAGAATTTCAGGGGCGCGTGCCATCAGGTGCTCGATGGAGTTGAACACCGGTGCGAAGCGTTTTGCATCCGCCTCGCTCAAATCGTAGGCCGGAGATCCGTGAACAATACAGTGGGCCAGATTCATACCCGCTCCACCGCCTGAGGCGAGGCCAACCGAGTTCATCCCGCAGCCTAAAAAGAGCCCCTGCGTTTCTGCCGTTTCACCCAGCATGAAGGTGCCATCGGGCGTAAAGCTATCTGGTCCGTTGAGCAGCATCTTGACTTCGGCATGTTCCAGAACCGGTAAGCGGTGTAGTGCGTGTTCCATCAT
>CALLPU010000263.1 GCA_938016235.1 uncultured Granulosicoccus sp.
AGGCCCCATTGTACTGACTACCTATACAGTGTGCAACGGACACCACCGATCATGGCAGAAACGCGATATCCTGCAGCAGAAAGCACACGCGTTAATACTGTTAAGCGCAATAAACAGGGTTTACCGAACTTACTGCATCAAAGGATTACCGATTGACCCATTCGTACACTTTCATCAGCCGCTATGCAGATACGTAAGGATTGAACAGCGTCCCGCCAGTGCCTGGAAAGATCCATATCGTTGACAATGGCTTCATAGAGCCACGCCTGTTCTCGATCACACAGTGCTTGATGATCTGGCTCATCCCGCATATCCAGCAAGGTATCTGCATTGGCAAACTGCCCATCACTGTTCAGTTGAGCATGATGAATACGAATTTTCGATGTCCGTGTATGTGCATCAATATCATCTGACTTGATGTTGTCATCCATCACGATCGAAACGGCACCTGCGGGAGAGATGATGTCTTTAACAAAGAACGCCGTCTCCGATATCATGGGCCCCCAACCTGCCTCGTACCAGCCCACGGAACCGTCATCAAAACGAACCTGGAAGTGCCCGTAGTTATACATGCTATCGTTGATGTCAGGCGACAGCCTGAGCCCCATACCATTAACCTGTACAGGCAATGCATCTGTAATCTGACACATGACATCCACATAGTGAACACCGCAATCAACCAACGGCGATGTTGACTGCATCAGCTGGCGATGTGTCTGCCAGGTGACGCCAGACGATTGCTGATTCAGATTTAACCGAAAGACATAAGGCCCGCCCAACTGCCTGGCCTCCTGTATCAGTCGAACCCATGAAGGATGATGACGCAGTATGTAGCCAATGACCAGCTTTCGCTGGCATCGCTCGGCGGTTTCAACGACCCGCTCAGCATCTGCCACTGTAGTTGCCATCGGTTTCTCAAGAAATACATGACAACCTTTTTCCATCGCAGCAATGGCGTAGTCGGCGTGCGAATCTGAATAGGTATTGATAGAGACGACATCACAGTCCACGGCATCCAGCGCCGCGTTAAAGTCGGTGTGCATGGGTATATCACGAAGGCCATCCGGCAATTGGACTGGCGAGCGATTCACCAACCCGACAATCTCAAAACCCGGATGTTTGTGGCAGGCCAACGCATGGCTCCGGCCCATATTACCCAGCCCGGCGATCAGGATTCGCAATGCAGCCATCGGCAATTCTCCCTAGTCTGGCGTAAAACGTAACACGGCTGGCAGGACCGGGTCATGTGGCGTACGGGCTATGGCGTCAGAGAAACCCCATAGAAGCCATGCCCACCGAACGGACCAATGCTGACACCCTGAACATTGTTACGCACTGTTGTGTACACCACGGAGTGAGCGATTGTTGCCCACGGCGCCTGTTCCTTGAACAGTTCCTGTGCCTGTGCGTAGAGCCGTGTGCGTTCACCCTGATCAGAGGTGACCTTCGCCTGTGCTAACAAGTCATCAAACGGCTTGTAGCACCATTGGGCCCGATTGGATCCACCCACTGCGTCGCAACCCAGAAGCACCGTGAGAAAGTTGTCAGGGTCTCCGTTGTCGCCCGTCCAACCGTACAGAACAGCACCGGCACGATCCAGCTCTTTGGATAACCTCAAATACTCGCCCCATTCGTGCAGAACGATGTCAACGTCAACACCGATATCGAGCAAATTCTCCTGAAGAATCTCAGCCATGCGCGGCGCGTTCGGATTGTAGGAACGCACAACCGGCATTGCCCAGATTTCCATGCTCAGATCTTCGACACCTTCTGCGGCCAGCAGCGCCCTGGCTTGCACTGGATCATACGTTTCATCAACCACGGCATCGTTGTAAGACCATACCGTTGGAGGAATCGGATTCTTGGCCACTCTGCCGGCATCTTGATACACAGCCTCCAGAATGTGTTCCTTGTTTATGGCCATGTTCAACGCCTTGCGTACATTCACGTTATCGAACGGTGCAACCGCGGTGTTATAGGCCAGGTAACCCACATTAAGACCCACCTGTTCGAGAACCTGTAGATTGCTGTCGGCCCGCATGGACGCAATATCACCGGGCATTGGGTGAGCCAGCACGTGACACTCACCGGCTTTCAGCTTCCGATAGGCCTCAGAGGGGTCTGGGGTTATGGCAAATTCGAGGGTGTCAATGTCGGCCTTGCCGGCCCAGTATTCCTCATGCGCTGCATACCGAATAACACGATCCTGCTGGTAATCGACGAACTTGAACGGACCGGTACCAACCGGTTGCCGATCAAGCAGTTCCGGTGAACCGGCCATGAGCAGTGAGGCTGCGTATTCCTCTGACACGATGGATGCAAAGTCCATGGCCAGATTCGATAGTATTGGCGCTTCTGCTCGCGTGAGAACGAACTTCACGGTCAGGTCGTCCACAGACTCCACGGTGTCTATAAGATCAGGCATGGACATGGCACTAAAGCTCTCCCAGGAACCACCCGACACCTGATGGTATGGGTTGTCAGGCAGGCGTTGCCGCTCGAATGAGAAAACAACATCATTTGCATTGAGATCGCGGGTGGGCGTGAAATAGTCGGTTGCATGGAACTTGACCCCGGGTCGCAACCTGAACGTGTATTCCAGGCCGTCATCGGAGATCGAGTAACTCTGTGCCAACGCCGGTGAGGTCACCGTGGTGTCCCGATCGAATTCCACCAGCTTGTTGTAGATTTGCCGCGACGAGGCATCAAAGGTTGTGCCCGAGGTATGCAGGGCTGGATCAAACCCGTCGGGTGAACCTGCCGAACAGAACACCAGTGTGTCCTGAGCGTGAACCTGAGTACCGAACGCCAGGCTTATGAGACACAGACTCAACAGACCCGCCTTATTGAGCGCCAATGTCATTTTCACCTCTCCAGATTCGATTAAACCGTAGTGCTTCCGATTACCACGATAGGCTCGCATGACCATCCTGTCAGATCCGGGATAGTGTAACTCAGCCGTTGTCACCTGAGATAGTGTCAGCGACGAGAGGCGCAGTCTGTTGCAACACGGCCCACTGGCCACCCTCACATGCCAGATTCCACCAGCCTGGGCTCAAGGCCTGTCAGTGACAAATACTCGCACCTCTCTCAAGGTTGCTATCATAGGTGAGTACACAAAGATCGGAAGTCAGCACATTCATGAGCACGGCCATCGAACTGCTACGCAATGTTGCCCTGTTTCAGCACTTGACAGACGTGCAACTGGAAGAGCTTTCCGCACAAACGCGTGAGCTCACATTCCGAAAACACGCCATTCTGATGACCGAAGGTGACCTGGGAGAGTCGATGTACGTCATCAAAAGCGGTTCGGTGAAAGTTTATGTGAGTGATGACGATGGCAGAGAGCTTGTACTGTATGAGCAGGGAGTCGGCGCAGTCATCGGTGATATTGCGTTGCTGGATGATGAACCTCGGTCTGCCTCTGTGAGCACATTGGAAGCTTCAACCGCATTGATGATAGGCAAGCAGGCTTTTCTTGAAGTACTGCGCAATAGCCCGGAGATGGCCATCAACATCATTCGTTCGCTGACGCAACGACTGCGAGATGCCACTGACGGTAGTCGCAGTCTGGCGCTGGACAACGTCTACAGAAGACTCGCCGACAAACTCCAGGAACTGAGCCAGGACCACGAAAACGAGGAATACAAATCCTTGCCGAAAAAGTATTCGCACCAGGAACTTGGCAACATGATAGGCGCCTCCAGGGAAATGGTGGGCAAGGTAATGGCAGAGCTGATCAAGGGTGAATATGTGGACTTACGCGATGGCAGGATTCACCTGCTTCGCAAGCTGCCCAGAAACTGGTAAGCCGGTCAGATACCCCACCCGCAGTGCCAACGGGCCAATACCCGGCAACGACAAGCCCTCAGCGTTTTCGTCGCTGCTCCTGGTCGTTGCGTGTTGATTGAGTTTTTTCCTGTCTCTCGCGTTCTGCCCGTCGAATTCGCTCGATTCGCTGATGAGGCAGTTCCATAGGTCGCCCCTGTGGCTTGAAGGCCGTGGTAGGGAGCCAGTCCCGAAATTCATCACCGTACAATTCCCACAACGTCACAAACAGTGCCGCAATAATCGGCCCGATGACAAAACCCATGAATCCGAACATCAGCAAGCCACCCAGAGTACTGAAGAAAATCATCAGCTCGTGCATCTGAGTATCATTACCCACCAGCTTCGGGCGCAACACATTGTCAACAGTACCTACCACCACGGCACAAAACGTGGCAACTGCAATAGCGCTCACATACTCTTCACCCACCACCAGATAAAAAACGGCTGGCACCCACACCAGGGCTGCACCCACACCCGGCACCACGGAGAGCACCATCATGGCAACAGCCCAGAACAACGCACTGGGAATGCCTGCAAAATACAAGGCAAGCCCCGCTAGTCCGCCTTGCAGAAAACCAATGACGGCAGTGCCCTTGAGTGTTGCCCGCGTGACCGAGGTGAATCGTCGCAGCAGTTTGGTTTCGTCTTCATCATTGAGAGGCAGGTAATACAGCATGTAGAACAACAGACGATCACCATCAATCAAAAAGAAAAACAGCGAGTACAGAACGATCAGTACGCTGAGTAATGCACTGAATGAACTCAGCGTTGCCGATTTCAAGACCGCGACCACCCATCCACTGACCAACCCGGCAAGATCACCCAGCCGCTCGACAGCCTGATCACGATACGGCTCTATCACACTGTAGAAAGGTAGCGATTTGAGTGTTTCAGTGACAGCCCCGGGTGTGGCCAGCTGCTGCCGAACCCAGGGCACCGCGGTGTCGGCGATATTCAGCGCCTGCGATGCCACAACCGACAGCAGCAACCCCAATGGCACCACGACAAACAAAATGACGGTAATCAGTGTCAACGCGGAGGCCAGGCTGCGCCGGTTACCCACGTACTTGAGGATGCCGCGATATAGCGGCGAAAACAGAGCTGCAAACAAGGCGGCAATAAACACCGCCTGCAAAAACGGCTGAATCATCGCCAGGAAAAGCAGCGATATCCCGATCAGCAGGCAGATGAGCACACCGCGATTAACGAGACGTTGTTGCATAATCAGGTACGGGCTAATTGGCTGCTTGAAAAGGATTTGTCGCCGCATACACGTACACTGACAGGCTTCTTACAGACTGAACCGAATTGACCATGCTCAACCAACGCCCTGAACTCAACGATACTGCGGCAATGCTTATGGTAACAGCCGCACGTGAATACGCGCTGTCTATTGGTGTACCTCAGAACATTGCCGTGGTGGATGCTGGCGGCAGGCTGCTGGCATTCTGTCGAATGCAAGGGGCAAAGTTTCACAGCATTGAGACCTCCACGATGAAAGCGATAACGGCAGCATCCATCGCGGCGCCGACCGGAGGCGCTCCCGCAGACTTCGGCCTGTTGCTCGGTGTTGCCACCCAGGGTCAATTCACGAACCTCAAGGGCGGTCTGCCCGTGCTGATTGAGGGCCAGCTGGCCGGCGCTATCGGTGTGGGCTCTGGCGCGCCTGACGAGGATATTGCCGTAGCACAAGCCGGCATAGATGCTCTGATGAAAGCCCTGGAATCCTGAGCCAGCATCGACTCATCGGCTGATCAGTGAATCAGCCGCGGCTCGTGCCTGGTATGCACTGTGCGCATCGGGTGCGCGGTGTACTGCTCCCAACTATCCCGGCGCACCCCCATTGACCGTGAGGTAAACACTGTACAGCGAGGTTGTTCCACAAATAAACAACCGGTTCCGCTTCGCTCCGCCAAAGGTAACGTTAGCCACCATTTCCGGGATATGAACCTTGCCAATCAAGGTACCTTGCCCATCCAGACAATGCACGCCATCAGCGGCGCTGGTCCAGATTCTGCCGCGAGTATCCACGCGAAAGCCATCAAACAGACCTGCCGTGCACTCCGCCAGCACAGTGGAGTCGACCACTGTAAGGCCATCTGCAGAGAGCGTCAGGGCCCGTATGTGCTTCGGGCCATCCGTTAAGTGCGTGGCACCGGTATCGGCGACATACAAGACGGATTCATCGTTGGAAAATGCCAGGCCATTGGGTTTGAGAAAATCATCTGCCACCACGCTCAACGAGCCGTCATTGTCGATGCGATATACCTGACACGGTAATTCGGGCTCGGCGCGTTCACCTTCGTAGTCAGTCAGGATGCCATAGCTCGGATCGGTGAACCAGATACTGCCGTCTGACTTGACCACAACATCATTGGGAGAATTCAGTCGCTTGCCCTGCCATTGATCCGCAAGTACCGAGAGGGATCCATCGTGTTCGGTGCGCGTCACTCGGCGTGTCAGGTGCTCGCAACTGACCAGTCGCCCTTGCCGGTCTACCGTGTTGCCGTTGCTGTTGTTACTGGGCGATCGAAATTCAGAAACATGGCCGCTGGTCTCATCCCAGCGCAACATTCGGTTGTTTGGAATGTCAGACCAGACCAGGTATCGCCCTGCTGCAAACCAGGCCGGGCCTTCTGACCAGCGCGCGCCGGTCCACAACCGTTCCACTCTTGCATGACCGACAAAACACTCGCCAAAAGAGTCCTCAATGACCTCGAAACCACACCCTTCCAACTCTCCGAACATGCTCCCGACTCCACTCTAGGTGTTGATGAAACTGCCATGTTAACGCTATCATCGCATATTATCCTGCCACTTCCCGCCAGCTACCCGGCATTGGCACCCGCATGAAACCCATTGCATGAATCGCCGTGCGAAAAAATCCAGCAGTGTTACCAGCCGAGACGTAGCAGCACGCGCAGGTGTCTCCCTGATGACGGTATCGCGCACGCTGCGCACGCCCGATCTCGTCTCACCCGCCACTCGGCAGAAAGTCGAGACTGCTGCGCGTGAACTCAAGTATGTGCCCGATCTGGCCGCCGGGGCATTATCCAGCAAGCGCAGTGGTCATGTGGCAGTCCTCCTGCCTTCTCTGCGCCACAGCGGTTTCCTGCGCACCGTAGACGGTTTGTCGGATACGCTCCGAGCCAATGGCTATCACCTGCTGATCGGTGACTGCTACTACTCACCGGAAGAGCAAACCGAGCTGCTGAGGCTGATACTCGGGCGCCGCCCTGAAGCTATCGTGCTGGTATCCAGTATGGACTCACCAGAGGCCCGAGAACTGCTGGATCAGGCCGCGATACCGATTGTCGAGACCTGGGACTGGCCATCAGATCCCGCCGATATGGTGGTGGGTTTTTCTCAATACGAAGCCGGTTACGCCCTGTCCGAATCCCTGATCGAGCTGGGTTACTGCAATATCGGTTTTCTTGGCGGTCCGGCCCACACCGATCCCTACGGCGAGCAACGTCGAAAAGGACACGTGGCAGCGTTGGAGAAAGCGGGCTTGCGAGCAGACATACACGTCACCGTGAGCGACACCCCCATGGAAATACAAGATGGCGTCACAGGGGTGTCTTCGTTACGCAGGCGTTTCCCGGAAACAGACGCGTTGGTGTGTGCAACGGACATGACCGCCCTTGGGGCACTCACAGAATGCCAACGCCGTGGTTGGCAGGTACCTGGCGAACTGGCTATCGCCGGTTACGGGAACTTTGATTTTGCACCCCACTTAACGCCGGCACTCACCAGCGTCAAACTACCCAGCTACCGAATGGGCAAGCAGGCGGCGGAATTGATCGTGGCACAGATTGACAACGGTACGCAACCTGCCGATGCCAGCAGAAATCTCGGCTTTGAAATCATTCACCGACAGAGTACACAGCCATGAGCATATCAGCGCCGTTACCCACACCCCTGATCATCGTGGTGATGGGCGTTAGCGGTTGCGGGAAATCTACTGTGGCACAGCATATTGCCGGGCAATTGAATGCACACTGCAAGGACGGTGACGATCTGCATCCGCAGGCGAACATCGACAAGATGGCGTCGGGAACACCACTGGACGACGATGACCGTCAACCGTGGCTGGAAGACGTTGCCCACTATGCACGCAAGCATGCCCAGACTGATCGAGTGTGTGTCATCGCCTGCTCTGCGCTCAAGCACCATTATCGGTGCACCATCAACAAGGCCGGTAGTGTCGTCTACGTCTTTCTTGAAGGTACGTTAGAACTTATTGCCTCACGCATGCATGAACGGACGGGACACTTCATGCCAGAGACGCTGTTGAACAGCCAGTTCGCTGCACTGGAGGACCCCAGCGCGGAAGACAATGTTGTTACCGTGAGTATCGAAGCTGATGCAGCAACCATAGCTGCTAACGCCATCGAGGCGATACACGATCTTTTTCGTACACGTGCGCTGGCAATTGATACTTGATTACAACCGACGCCATTCGACTTACCCACCATCGAACCATTCTTAGGAAACGATAACATGCAAGCCTGCGCCATTCATGCTGCCAAGGATTTACGCCTGATCGATATCGAGCCCGTGACGACACTCGCTGCCCATGAGGTCAGAGTGGCGTATGGAACAGGTGGCATCTGTGGTTCGGATATTCATTATTATCATGAAGGACGAGTAGGCAATTTCGCCGTCAAGGAGCCTTTGATTCTCGGTCATGAAATTGCCGGTACAGTCCGTGAGCTAGGCTCGGATGTCACTGGCCTGCACGTCGGCCAACCGGTCGCTATCAACCCGAATCTACCCTGTCTGAACTGCCGCTATTGCCTTGCCGGTCAAACCAATCTCTGCCAGGAGATGGTGTTCTTCGGCAGCGCCGCCGTCACGCCCCACATACAGGGCGGTTTTCGCGAGGAACTTGTGGTGCCGCAACAACAATGTGTGGGTCTGCCTGATGGCTTTGATCTGTCTATTGCCGCGTTTGCAGAACCGCTGGCAATCTGCCTGCACGCTGTCAATCGTACGCAGGGTCTTTTGCACAAGTCCGTGTTGATTACCGGCTGCGGCCCCATCGGCTGCCTGATGATCCTGGCGGCAAAATTAGCGGGTGTCAGGCACATCACCGCTACTGACGTCGAAGACACCGTTCTTAATACGGCCCGATCTCTGGGCGCGGATGAAGTCATTAACATTCGAAACGACAACGCACCCGTGGAACAGTACGAATCGGGGCGGGGTCACTTTGATGCAGCCTTTGAATGCTCTGGCAACCCGCTGGCATTGCAGACGTGTCTGAATGCCGTACGACCGCGCGGCACGATTGTCCAGACCGGGCTCATGCCGTTGGGTGAGAATCCAGTCCCTGTTAACAAGTTGCTGGCAAAGGAGCTGACACTGACAGGCACTTTCAGGTTCCACGAAGAGTTTGATACAGCGGTCGATGCGCTGGTTAATCAGCGCCTTGAAGTCTCATCGTTACTGACAGGCGTCTTCTCCTTTGAAGATGCCGATGAGGCGTTTATGGCAGCCGTTGACAGAAGTCGCCATATGAAAATCCAATTGCGCTTCGACTGACTGCCCAACACCGACCCGATCACTTTCCCAACACACTGTTTACCGTTAGAACGCAGCATCTCAACCTGATTCGCCAGCGCAAGACTCCTGACCGAACAGAGCGACTGTCGACGTTAACGACTCTTGATAACTTATAGACAAGGATATAAACCATGGTGAATTCACTGTTCGATCTCAGCGGCAAGTTCGCGCTATTGACAGGATCCAGTCGCGGCATTGGCAAGCATCTCGCTCACGGCCTGGCTGAAGCCGGAGCGACTGTCATCATCAATGGCATGAACCCGGATACCGTTGACGCAACCGTCAAGGAATTTCGTGACGAAGGATTGCATGCGGTTGGCAAAGCCTTCGACGTTACCGACAGCACAGCCGTCAACAACGCGATTGCCGATATTGAAAGCACGGTGGGGCCTATCGACATACTCGTCAACAATGCGGGAATTCAACGACGCACACCGCTGCTGGAGTGTGATGACGCCACCTGGGAAGAGGTGATGACCACTAATCTGGCGTCCGTGTTTAAAGTGTCGCGTGCGGTGGCTCGTCATATGGTGGAACGCAAACAGGGCAAGATTATCAACACTTGCTCCATACAAAGCGAACTGGGCCGGCCCACTATTGCACCGTATGCAGCCTCAAAGGGTGGTGTAAAGATGCTGACCAAAAACATGTGCGCTGAATGGGCGCCGCACAATATTCAGGTCAATGGCCTTGGACCTGGTTACTTCGCCACTGAGCTGACGGCAGCGCTAGTGGAAGACGCTGAATTCAGCAGCTGGTTGTGCAAGCGCACACCCGCAGGTCGTTGGGGGGATGTTGAAGAACTGATCGGTGGCGCTGTGTTTCTGTCGGCGCCTGCCTCGAATTTTGTCAATGGCCATATCCTTTATGTCGATGGCGGCATGTCTGCCGTCGTTTAGTCAGCATCACCGATCCATCTTTTTTGAATCCACCAACCAGAGAACACGCATCGATGAGTCATACCTTACTGCTGATGGGGCCACTATTGCCCTCCATCATGGCTACGCTGGAATCCACCTACACCGTTCATCGTTACTGGGAAGCAGCCGACCAGCCTGCCCTACTCTCAAAGATTTCAGCCGACTGTACTGGTGTAGTCACCGACGGAGGACGGGGTGTAGAAGCCGCCGTGCTTGAACAGCTACCAGGTGTAAAAATTGTTTCCGTATTTGGTGTCGGTGTGGATGCGGTCGATCTCGATTACTGCGCAAAGCAAGGTATCCCCGTCACCAACACACCCGATGTACTGAGCGATGATGTTGCCGACATGGCCATAGCCCTGGCCTTGAGTGTTTCGCGCCAGCTGGTTAATGGCGATGCCTATGCCCGAGCAGGCAGGTGGCCAACTGACGGCGCCATGCCCTTAACGCGACGAGTCATGGGCAAGCGTGCCGGAATTTTCGGCATGGGCAGTATCGGTAGGGCTCTGGCTAAACGGCTTGAAGGCTTTGACATGCAGATCAGCTACTGTAATCGCTCTGAGAAAGCCGATTCTGGATACCGGTTCGAACCTTCATTGCAGGCATTGGCAGAGTCGGTGGACTATCTTTTCGTGACCGCATCAGCAACGCCCGGTTCTGTGGGTGCCGTAAACGCCGCTGTGCTGGATGCTCTGGGTAAAGACGGTTACCTGATCAATGTATCGCGCGGCACACTGGTGGATGAGCCTGTGCTGGTGTCCTACTTGCGGGAAGGTAAAATAGCCGGTGCCGGCCTTGATGTATTTGCCGCAGAGCCCACAATACCAGAGGCCTTGTTTGCACTTGACAACGTCGTCTTGCAACCTCATAACGCCAGTGGTACCTGGGAAACACGAGAGGCAATGGGCAAACTCGTGCTGGATAATCTAGCCGCCCACTTTTCTGATCAACCTTTGCTGACACCCGTCAGTTAACCAACAAAACCTCCAACGGGAGAACACGTGTGAGCGAATCTGCAGACATTGCCGTCATCGGCCTGGCCGTGATGGGCCAGAACCTGATCCTCAACATGAACGATCACGGCTACAAGGTAGTAGCCTATAACCGCACAGTTGAAAAGACAAAGGCGTTCATGAATGGCCCCGCAAAGGACACGGCCATCATCGGTGCGGACACATTAGAAGCCTTGGTTGCCTCTCTATCAGTGCCTCGAAAAATCATGCTGATGGTGAAAGCCGGCGCGGCCATTGATGCTGTCATTGCCGATTTAACACCACTTCTGGAACCCGGCGACATCATCATCGATGGTGGCAATTCCAATTTTGAAGACTCCGAACGTCGCGCAACATCGCTCCACGATCTCGGCTTTCTGTTTGTCGGCAGTGGTGTCTCCGGTGGTGAGGAAGGGGCTCGCAATGGCCCTTCCCTGATGCCCGGTGGACATAAGGCGGCGTGGCCTCATCTGAAGCCCATTTTTCAGGCTATTGCCGCCAAGACCGACTCTGGCGAACCCTGCTGCGACTGGGTCGGTGACGGTGGTGCCGGACACTTTGTCAAGATGGTGCACAACGGTATTGAGTACGGCGATATGCAACTCATCTGCGAAGCCTATGACTTCATGAAATCTGCCATTGGCATGGACAATGAAGCCATGCGTCAAACCTTCTCAAACTGGAACAAGGGAGACCTGGACAGTTATCTGATAGAAATAACCGCTGATATTCTGGGCTTTCAGGAAAACGGTGGCTACGTTGTGGATACCATACTCGATCGCGCCGGACAAAAAGGAACCGGCAAGTGGACGGGCATCAATGCTCTTGAACTGGGAATTCCACTGACTTTGATTGGTGAGGCAGTTTTTGCCAGAGCACTGTCGGCGATCAAGGAGGAGCGAGTGAACGCATCGCAGATCCTCAAAGGGCCTGAGGTAGGCAATTCTCTGGCAGCTGACGATTGGATCGATAGCCTGGGGCAAGCGCTGTTTGCCGCAAAGATCATCTCGTACACGCAAGGCTATATGCTCATGCGTGCAGCCGCTGATGAGTACCAATGGGATTTGAACTACGGCGCTATCGCTCAGATGTGGCGAGGTGGTTGTATTATCCGCTCGGCTTTTCTTGACGATATCAAGGCCGCTTACGACAAGAACCCTGCTCTGGACAACTTGCTGCTCGACGACTATTTTCGCGACCGTATCCACGAGACGCAGACCTGTTGGCGCCGCGTGATTGGGGAAGCTACAACCCGAGGCATTCCGGTTCCCGCCATGAGTTCCGCACTGTCGTTTTATGATGGTTATCGTAGCGCCCGATTACCTGCAAACCTGTTACAGGCACAGCGTGATTACTTCGGTGCTCATACCTATCAGAAAGTGAACGGCGATGATAGTTGGCACCACACAGACTGGATTGGCAGTGGCTCGTCGGTTTCCAGCAGCACCTACGATGCGTAGTCAACGGTTCGCTGATGCTCGCAGATTGCCTGCCTGAAGGGCCTTGGCAAGATACACGCTAATCAATACCCAGAGACCACGGAGGTCTCTGGCTGTATTCAGCTCCTGAGCAAAAAACCCAGAAGTATCGGTAGATAAACAATCGCACCCACATGCGTCACCAGAATCATACCGGACACCTCGCTACTGTCCCGGCCATGCTTGACTGCCAACAGATAGTTGAACACGGCTACCGGCACCACCGTTTCGATGATCAACACACCTCGAGCCACACCTTCCAGCCCCATGACGGCGGCTACTGTCACTCCAATAAACACAGCCAATACGGTTCTGATCAGCGACCACAGCATGGTGGTCGGAAGCGCTGATGCTCTCATCCCGGCAAGACTGACACCCAACGTAATCAACATGATGGGTATGACTATCTGGCCCAGCAACTGCGCGCTTTGCATCACCAGCTCCGGTGGTTGCCAATCCATCACACGAACCAGCACGCCTAACGCGATCGCGTGCAAGATGGGAGAACGCACCAGTCGCCCCAGGTTCGCAGTGCCTGCGTAGATGGCATCTCCCAGACTGAACAACAGAATGCACTGGACGGCGAAAAACGTCATGGCATAGGCAAGACCCTCCTCACCGAACGCGAGAAAACACACGGGCAATCCCAAATTGCCCGTGTTTCCCACCACATGTGCAATGCACATTCGCCAGTCCTTGCCCGCCACGATCAGAACCGATACGGCAATGCCAGTAAAGACGACATGCAGCACCAGCGTCGACAGTGCCATATGCCATAGATCACCAATAGGCACAACTGATGTGGACAACGTATGGAACAGCAACGCTGGCATTGCCACGTTCAATACCAGTGTCGTGACGAAGTCCACTGGAAACACCGGCCCCCGGTGAAACCAGACCAGACCCACGACAGCCAGCAGCATGCTTGGTGCAAGAATGTTGGCAATCTGCGCAATTAGCTCGTTCACGATCAGCCGTCGTCTGAATGCAGAGCGGCGATTATACGTGCCAGCCCCGTGCCGATGGTGAACAACCGACTATGTCTTGTTGTCAAGACGCTTACTGAACAATGTCACTCGGTGTGTTTACAAAAACCTATGCCTGTGACATGAGACCACAACGCAACATGAGTGGTCGATTAGCACAGTTGCACCAGCCTTGTGGAGGAAAGTACGGCTGATGCAACTGCTCAGTTACGCTGCTTACTTTGCAGTGTCTATCCTTGCCCGCTTTTTACTGCGCAACATCCTCCTGCACCACATCACCGGTAATGGGATCGAGGTAGGCTGTCACACTTTGTCCCTGTCCGTTCATGCCGGTCACCTGATAGCAGTTCCCTTCAGAGATACCCATGTTCTCAATGGTGTAACCCATGGTTTCCACCTTTTCCTGCAACACATCAGGCTGCATCCATGAGTCATCCTGCCCTTCTGAACAAACTGGGCTTTCGGCCATGGCTGCTGTACTCAATGCTACTGATCCCAGCAGTAAAGTCGCAGAACTGATAAGACGTGTCTTCATAACGTAAATCCTCACTGATGATTGATAAGTGTTACTCGTCAATCCAGAGCATGATCGCCTTGGACGGATGCGACACTACGTATCATTCCGCCATCCAACAAGTTACAGAATGCAGATTGACCCTACCTTCTATTTTCTGTAATTGACCGGAATCCGACACACCTTTGTGCACCTGAGAAATCCGGAAATTGATTGATCCTGCGTAATGAGTCAAGTCTCTCCGTGTCATGTCCTATCACCCCA
This sequence comes from uncultured Granulosicoccus sp., assembly GCA_938016235.1. Taxonomy (GTDB): domain Bacteria; phylum Pseudomonadota; class Gammaproteobacteria; order Granulosicoccales; family Granulosicoccaceae; genus Granulosicoccus. The sequence continues at coordinate 14,554 of CALLPU010000263.1, forward strand.
GGCCCACACTTGCGTTGCGTAACGCACGTTTTAAAACATCGACTAGCACACATTTATAAAATCGGGAACGGCGCTTCCGGCGCAGGAATATCGGGCATACCTCAAGCAACCTCCACTCTCAGCCGACCTCAGGTGATGGGACATCCGTCTTCTGTTATCCGTACGACTGCACTTAACTTAGCCTGCTGACGTTTTCACTGGAGATTCTTTACGAATGACCGAGTTCAAGGCAACCGACAGGATTCGGCGCGCGAGCATTGCAGCCGTTGTGGCATCTGCTGTTACCTGTAGCGTACAGGCCGACGATATCGACGTGTATACCGCTCAGATTGCTGCCAATCAGAAGCCCAACATACTGTTCGTACTCGACTACTCGGGCAGCATGGGAAGAAATATATACGGCGGTCGGGCAAGCGCTGCAAACCCTGCAAAAATCGATATTCTAAAGGACGCCATGGAGCAGGTTCTGGACAACAATGTTGATCGCATCAACGCAGGCATCGGATCTCTATACAGTCGGTCAACCACCGGGATCCGATGGCCCATCAGTGAGCTTAGTGCCGACGCTCACAGCATTGACGCCGCTATCCCCGTCGGTGAATTTACTGTTCGTGAAATCATTAAAAAGCAGGTTGAAGAGCGAGATGCCGGTGGCAGCACCGCCACTGTGGACGCGCTGGTAGAGGCTGCTCAGTATTTCCGGGGCGACCTTGTGACACACAATGACAGCCCGCTCTGGCCAGCAAAAAGACATCAGCCGCATCAATGGGATCCCATTGCCAAGCGATATCAGGGTGGCGACGACAGCGCAGCGGTTGCCGCCAGCTACAGCCCCACTGATGCCTACAGCACTAACCGTTACGGTACCTTTTATTGTAACGATTACTCAACCTCAGGGGGACCCAATTACTGCGAGAGCAAGCTGATCAGCAACTGTAGCGTGGTCACCCCGAACGATGCACCAACGGCAGGCTTTGAACGCCTGGAAAACCTGTGGGGTAACTATCAGCGTTGTGAGTACAGTCGCTCGCAAGACTGGCTCGGTGCGCGCTATAACTCCCCTATCACCCAGACATGTCAGGCCAACGCCATAGTCTTGATATCCGATGGTCAGCCAACAGCCATTACGGATGGCGATTCGTTGAAAAGTGTGGTGGGCACTTCGCTCAGTGGCTGCGAGGATCTGAGCACGCGCATTTTCAACAAGGCATCGGGAAAAGAGGTGCATGGCAATTGCGGCCCTGAGATTCTCAGAGCGCTGTCTCGCGCTGATCAGAACCCACTTATACCGGGCAGTCATGTCACCACCTACACAGTCGGTTTCAATATTGACGGCGCTGGTCAGGACTACCTGACCTTACTGGCTGATGCCGGACAGGGAACCTTCTTCAAGGCCGACAAGCCAGAGGAGCTGGACAAGGCACTCAGTACCATTGTTGATGAAGTCCTGGGTGGCAGTGAAAATTTCGTGTCGCTCTCTATTGATGTTGACAAGGCAAACTTCTCACACGACAACCGTGCTTTTTTCAGCCTGTTCACACCCAGTACACGTCGCGCCTGGAACGGCAACCTAAAAGGGTACTTTGTCGACAGTACCGGGTTGGTGGATATCAACGGTCTGCCTGCAACCGTGATCACCGACAACGGCGTACAGTTTTCCGACGATGCACACAGCTTCTGGTCTGCTTCGAATGACGGTAACAAAGTTACGGAAGGGGGCGCTTCAGAGAAGCTGACGTCAGGTTCTCGCACACTCCTTACATACACGAACACATCCATACCTGCAGGGGGTGTCGCTTTAACACGCGCAGCCAGTCATCGCCTTCGCAAGGACAACAACACCATTAGCCATACCATGCTGGGATTGCCAGACGGGTCAGGGTTAAGAGAGGCTTCACTGGACTGGATTCAATCGGCCCCCATGGGTGATCCGCTACACAGCAAGAGTGTCAGTGTTAACTACGGTGTCCGCCAGGTTGTCTACATCATGACAAACCAGGGCCTGCTGCATGCCATTGACGCCACCACTCCAACCGATCCCACAGCAGCCGACAACTCGGGGGGTGAAGAGTTGTTCGCGTTCATGCCCAAACGACTGCTGAAAAACCTGCCAGCGCTGGCAGTCAACGCCAATACCGGCAGCCACATCTACGGTCTTGATGGCGCCCTGACACGCTGGCACACCGATGACAATAACGACGGTATCGTCAACAACGGTGAGTCTGTCTTGTTGATCATGGGCATGCGTCGAGGCGGCAATGCGTACTTCGCTGTTGATGTCAGCGTACCCACAGCCCCTCGATTGGAGTGGGTCATTGATGACAACAACCCGATGTTTCCTGAGCTTGCCCAAAGCTGGTCACGTATGTCCTTGCTGACCGTTAATGATCGCGGTGCCAAACGCCGGGTTCTGGCCTTTGCTGCTGGCTACGATGCCGGCATCCAGGACGCTGCCAACGGCCCCGTCGCCTCACGCGGTAACGCCATTTACATGGTAGACAAGAACGGTACGCTGGTATGGAGCGTTGACAGCTCTGACCACCCGTCCATGCTGTACTCCATTGCATCTGACTTGACCGTTATCGACACTGATGCGGATGCGATTGCTGACCGTCTGTACGTGGGTGACGTAGCTGGTCAAGTCTGGCGCGTAGATTTTGATGACATCAGTAGCAGTCCAGCCGTCACCCTTTTTGCAGATCTTGATGACGGTCACCAGCCCTTCTTTTATCCGCCCAGTGTCGCGATGAACGAAGACGCCAACGGCGATTACCTGTCAATCAGTGTCGGATCGGGTAACCGGACCAACCCTCTGCTCACGGGCTCCCAGAACTATCTGTACATGCTCAAGGACAAAGACGTGAGTAAGGGCGCACCAGCACGCTCAACCACCAGAATTGACAGTACCGATCTGTATGAGGCAACCAGCAACGCGGTCGGCTCGTCTGACCCTGCCATTGCGGCTGTCGCCAAAAAAGACCTGGAAGCAGCTCGCGGCTGGAAGATTGCACTCAACCCCAACGAAAAGGCGCTCTCTACACTGGTTACCTTCGAGGGCACACTGATGGCCACCACATTCGAAGCAAAACCCTCTGCTGATGCCAACGCCTGCGGATTTGACACCGTCGGCAGGTTCTATCAGATGGACATCGGTACAGCGGAACCCGTCTCCAACGCAGTCTACTCTTCAACAACATCAAATCAGACGACTACCAGTCGTATCACTACCCTGGAAAGCTCCGGCATTCCCAGCTCGCCTGTCGTCATCTTTCCCAAAGGCTCCGGAGCGGTTCAGGTAGTCGTGGACAAGGAATCAGTGAATTTGATCAATCAACCACTAAAGCGTGTGTACTGGCATGGCAAGTGACAGACAACGAACGCAGTGCCCTGCTGATACTGAGACTTTCAACCTATCGTTCACGTCATTCTACGTTTTGTGTGTAATTCGAGATACACAATTGGGAGGAAAAGCCGATAACGTTGTTAATTACCACCAATAGGTAGACGTAATCCTATATGGATATTAAAGCTCTTCTCAAACGACTCGTTGATTTCGATGGTTCTGACTTGTACCTTGCCACGGGTGCGCCCCCGAGTGCAAAGTTCGCCGGTGAACTCACTGCGCTAAGCGACGAGCCCTTTGCGCGCGGTGAAGTTGAGACCATTGCGCGCGAGATCATGAACAGTGAACAATGCGAGGAGTTTGATCGAGAGCTTGAGATGAATCTGGCCATTGCACTGGATGGCATAGGCCGATTCCGCTTGAATATATTCAAGCAGCGGAACGAGGTGTCGCTGGTCGCCAGAAACATCCAGACCGAAATTCCCCGATTTGATGACCTGGGATTGCCCGATATCCTCAAGGATGTCATTACCGCTAAAAACGGGTTGGTGTTGTTCGTCGGTGGTACAGGCTCTGGAAAGTCCACATCGTTGGCAGCGCTGATTGATCATCGAAATTCATTCAAGGGCGGCCATATCATCACGATCGAAGACCCGGTCGAGTACGTGCATCCTCACAAAAAGTGTATCGTGAACCAGCGCGAAGTGGGTGTAGACACCAACAGCTTCAGCGCGGCATTGAAAAACACATTGCGACAGGCACCGGATGTCATTCTGATCGGAGAGATTCGTGATCGAGAAACCATGGAACACGCAGTGGCTTTCGCTGAAACCGGACATCTGGCCATATCCACGTTGCACGCCAACAATGCTAACCAGGCGTTGGACCGCATAATCAACTTCTTCCCGGATGAGCGCAAAGCACAACTGCTACATGATCTGGGCAACAACATCAGAGCAATAGTCTCGCAAAGACTCATTCCCACCGTCGACGGCAAGCGCTGCGCTGCCATTGAGATCCTGCTCGGCTCGCACACGATCAAGCAAATGATCATGAAGGATCAGTTGTCCGATATCAAAGAGGCCATGCAGAAGTCTGAGAACCAGGGCATGAAGACTTTCGACAGTGCCCTGTTTGACCTTGCGAGGCAAGGTCGTATCACTGAAGAAGAAGCGCTCAAGAACGCCGACTCTGCCAACAATCTGCGCCTTAAATTCAAACTCAGCGGCCCCGCCAATGATGAAGATCAAAGTGATCTTCTCCTCCGCGGGCAGCTTCCCAGTCAGGCAGCTGCTGCGAAAGCGGCACAAGAAGCCAAGGAAGACGGAGAAGCTGATGCAGAGAAGAAGGCGCAAGCAGCCAAAAAAGCTGAAGAAGCCAAGGAAAAACTGGCTGCCATGCGTAAAGGCAAGTCACCCAGTGCAGACACCAGCTCAGAGACCCCTTCTCAGAATATGGATATTCATGCAGCCATGGCAGCCAATATCGCCGATCACAAGGCAGCTAACGACATGGAAGAGAAGCCTAAGGAAGCCGGTGGTTTAGCGGCAGCGGCAGCAGCGTTTGAACTGGCTCTGGAAGAGGACCCGGAACCGGAAGCTCCCGAGCCTGAGGCAGATGATGCTGAAACACCCGTACAGTTTGGTATGGGGAAGATTGGTTAACGCAACGCTGAGTGCAGCGGTAATTTTCTCTTGAAATGTAGAAATCTTGAATTTCTACACGTTAATGACTATGTAATGGCAGCTGGCTAGCTGGATTCAATCAACCAATCAACCAAAGAGAATACGGAACACTTCATAGTGTTCCCAGTCAGGAAGCACGTTGGTTAATGGAATGGATAGTGACGTTGTCACCACAGACTTTCCTGGCTATATCCACAACATGCTGATGATGCGTCAAATAGATGGCCTGGCCTGTTTGTCCGATGCGATCGAGCACCCGACAGGCGGACTCCGTTCTTTGTTCGTCGAAGGTCTCGAAGATGTCATCACATAAAAACGGCAGACACGTGCCTTCTGCACAAAGTTGCTGATAGGCAGCTGCACGCAGAGCGAGGTACATCTGAAACCGAGTACCCTTTGACATATCATTAACCTGCTTCGGCGTACCTGCGCTGTCAACCGCCTTCAATACCTCCACTGCCCCTTCAGCCTGGGTTTGAAGCTTGACATAAGCACCGTTAGTCAGCTCCGTGAATATGTTCTCGGTAGCTTGCATCATGTCGCTCCTGTGCGCATCACGATATCGACGGATGGCTTCTGTGGCCAGCCGCAAGCCGGCGGTAAGCTTCAGGTACTCCAATGCCACGTCTGTCATTTCCAACGCCAGGGAGGTCTTCTGCTGGTCCAATAGTGCGATATCAGCATCGCCCGTAATCGAATCCAGCTCTTGCTTGACAGAGACCCGCTGCTCGATGCTGGACTTGTATTGTTCTTCACACGCTATAAGTCGAGTATCTACCTCCATGAGCTCTGCCCTGAGTTCTGATTCTGATTTCTCTTCCAAGGTGGAACGAGCTTCGCCTATATGCTCAGCTTCGAGTGCTCGTAATACTTGCAGCTCTAAAGACACCTTCTGCGCTCGATTCCGATCCGCCTCAATAGCATCACCCACTACTCTACGCAAATCGCTGACGGTTTCTATCGCTACGGCTTCTGGAAACAGCTCACTCATGCCGAGCACGCTAGCCCGCACATCACGCACCTCCTGCTCAGCTGCCGACAGTTGTTGAGTCAACTCGTGTAACTTTCCTTGTTGTGCCTCATTTGCCTTCTGTGCGTCACTGGCTTCGATGCTTAAATGCCTTAGGCGTTCATGGGTTTCCAGAGGTGTTGAAGCTTGCTCAACACCAGCACGCTCTGACAGCACTGTCACCTGCTGTGAAAATTGAGCTTGATCGTGTTCCATCTCTTGCAATTTTCGCTCAATCGCACCCCGCTCCTTGTCCAGCTCTCGCAATTCATACAAGGGCTGCATAGACAATTGGAGTGCAGCTTCCGGCACCTGATCTGAAAAGGTCCCCTGTACCAACGTCTGCCACCGTTCCAGAGCGCGTTTGTGTTCCTCCTCCAGAGCCTGCAGCTTTTTCAGCCGCGAATTCAGTGTGCGTTGACTATCCTTGAGACGCTCACGCGCGATCGTCAACGTAGTCATCTGATGGTTGCGCTCCTCAACCAACGCTTTGGCCGCCGCGACCTGGGCGCTTAACTCCGGCGTCTCCAGAGTGACATGATGTGCCAGTGCCTCTTGAAGCTTCTTAGCCTTATGCAATACATCCGAATATTCAAGATTGGCACGATGCAGCGCGTTTTCTTTAGCTTGTGCAACTTCCAGCTTTCGAACCCATGATAAAAATGACTTTGGGGTTAGAGCATCCTGTAAACCACACTCCGATGCACAGCGCTCCAACAGCAAATTCTTTTCCTCTTGCGCATCTTCCAGTTTAGCCAGACGCGTGTTGAGATCTGCCCAAGAGCCTTCTTTCTGAGCGAATACCTGTTCAAGTTGTCGCAGCTCACCTAGGTCCTTGGCCTGTATCAATCGCGCTTCTGTCACTCGATCCAATCCGTGCATGGCGGTTTCGAAAGCCTCCGCGGTATCCGCAGACAACGCGATTTTATGCGCGTCCCACAGAGTGTCCCTCTCCTCTTTGAATACTAGTGCCTGCTTGTCGTCAACCAGACTGTCGTTCAACTTGAAGTGGGCTATCTTCGCGTTCAGTGTTGTTCGCTCTGTCGCTAACGATTCCTGGTCTTGTCGGGTGTTGTCTAACGCTTGAGAAAGCGCCTGGATGTCATTAACAAGTTCTTCAACTTCTTCTGCATTCATGGCACAACGAGGAATTGCCTCAAAGCGTTGACCCTTACTCGAGATCTCATCCAGAGCCTGCCTGCATTCCGCTTCAGCCTGCTTGATAAAT